>JBFFJL010000490.1:0-2989 GCA_041555955.1 Nevskiaceae bacterium | reverse complement strand
CACCAGCGCCTGGCGCTGCAGCGCTGCGTGAATCTTCGGGCCGAAAATCGCCGTCCCTTCACGTTCCGCAATCAGCAGGGTGACCAGCTTGTCCTCAGGCTGCGGGGCTACCGGGGCCGCTTCGGGGGCTCTGTCTGCCGCAGGATGCTGCAGCAGCGGCGGAACCGACAGCTCGGCGCCCGAAGTCGGAGCGGCGCTGGGAACGCCAGGCATGCCAGGGGTGACGCGTTTGCGCGGCTTGCCGACCCCGAATTCATCGAACTCGCCACTGCCGCCGCCGAACATCTCCAGCTGATCCAGCCCTGCCGGAGAATTGCTCTGTCGCGAGTCGCCGCCGATTGGCGGCGCATGCCGGCGCCGCGACGACTTCTTGCGTCCACGGTCACGATCGCGCCGCGTCAACAGATAGATCGCGATGACGGCGGCCGCCCCAACGACCAGTAGTGCCCACTGCAATGGAGTCATTCTTGTGTTCCTTGCTCGGTCGCCAACTCGACCGCCTTCTGGATGTCCACACTGACCAGGCGCGAGACGCCGGGTTCCTGCATGGTCACACCGTGCAGCTGCTGAGCCAGCTCCATCGTGATCTTGTTATGGGTAATGATAATGAACTGGACGTTCTGCGACATTTCGCGAACGATTTCGCAGAAGCGTCCGACGTTGGCGTCATCCAGCGGCGCATCGACCTCATCCATCAGGCAGAACGGCGCGGGGTTGAGCTGGAACAGCGCCAGCAGCAGCGCAACGGCGGTCATCGCCTTTTCGCCGCCTGACAGCAGATGAATCGTCGAATTGCGCTTGCCCGGCGGCCGCGCCATCACGCGCACACCGGTATTGAGCATGTCGTCGCCGGTCAGCTCCAGATACGCCTCTCCGCCACCGAACAGCTTCGGGAAGCGATCACGGAACACCGTATCGACCTTGTCGAAGGTCTGTCTGAACAGCTCCTTGGTCTCGGTGTCGATCTTGTGGATCGCCGCTTCCAGGGTTTCCAGCGCCTGATGCAGGTCATCGTGCTGTTCGGTCAGATAGTTGTCGCGACCGCGCGCTTCTTCGAGTTCCTCGATCGCCGCCAGATTGATCGCCCCCAGGCGCTCGATCCGGCGGGTAGTCGACGCCAGCTTGTCTTCCCAATCCGGCAGTGAGGCGTCTTCGGCCAGACCCGAAAACAGCGCCTCACGCTCGAAGCCGGTCTCGGCGATCTGCTCGTCCAGGCTTTCGCGGTGCGCACGCAGATTCTCGAATTCCAGCCGCGCCTGCTGTACGCGTTCGAGTGCCGCGTCCTTCTCGACCTCGGCGGCGTGTGCCTGCTGGACCGCCGCCTGCAATGCCCGCTCGGTCGCCTCAACCTGCTCGCGGATCGCACGCAGTCCATCGCGGGCCAGCTGCACCGTGGTGCGCGCCTGCTCGACATGCTCGGCGTGATCGGTCAGCGGTGCATCAAGCTCGGCCGCGTTCTGTTCTTCATCCAGCTTGCGGATCTGCAGATTCTCGCGGCTGGCAGCGATGTCCTGCAGCGCCTGCGCCATCGCATCCTGCGCGCTGCGTTGCCCGGCAAGTTGCACCTGCAGCTGGCTGCGTGACTGCTGGGCCTGGGTGAGCGCCAGACGCGCGCGCCCAACCGCATCGCGCTTCTTCTGCAGCTCCTGTTGCATCTGGGTGCGACGGTCGCGCAACTCCTGCGCCACCTGCTCCATCGCCAGCAGCCGCCCTCGGGACTGCTCCAACTCCTCGATCTGCTGTGTCCGCACCTGGTCGAGACCCTCGATCTCGCTACCCAGCGCCTCGGCGCGCGACTGCATCTGCTCCAGCCGCACCGCCTGTGCCTGACGGAATGCCAGCTTCTGTGCCTGACGATGACGCAGCTGATCGAACTTCGAAGCGGTATCGCGGCGCTCCTGCTCCATCGCGTGCGTGCGGCCCCGCAGCTCGCCGAGCACCTGTTCACGCTCCAGGACCTGCTGCTGCTGCGACTCGACCTGTGCCTTGAGCTGCTTGAGCAGCTGCCCGCGCGCAATGACGCCGCCCTGGTTGTCGCCAGTCCGCGGATAGCGGCGCCATTGCCGGCCGCTCCAGACCCCATCCGGCGTGATCACCGATTCGCCCGGCGCCAGTGAAGCCGCCAGCGTCGCCGCTTCGGCCAGATTCGCGGCGACATGAATCCCGTTCAGCAGATCCAGCACCGCCAGCGGGCCACTGACTTTCGCAGCCAGTCCGCTGCTACCGCGGCCGGCCTGATCCGACAGTACGGCGATACCGGACTTCGGACCTTCCGCCAGTGCCGACACACGCTGCCCGTAGTCCGGCAACAGCGGCGCCTGAAGCAATCCGCCGAGGACCTGCTCGACAGCGGTTTCCCAGCCGGCATCGACCTGCAGCGCATCTGCGAGTCGTGGACATTGCGTCAATTGCTGCTGCTGCAGCCATTGGTTCAGACCGGCGTCGTCCTGACGCAGCGCGGCCTGTTGCAAGGTTTCCAGCGAGGCCATGCGGCCGCGCGCTGACTGCAGCGACTGACGCGTCTCGTGCAGTGCGGTTTCGGCCGCCGTGCGTTCGTCACGCACCTGCTGCAGATCGCCGTCAATGGTGCGCAGGCGTTCTTCAGCGGTGCTCAGCTCATCGGTCAGCGACTGCAGCTCGCGATCGGCTTCGCTCAGACTGAGCTGGACCGGATCGATATTCAGCGCCGCGCGCTCGGCTTCAAGTCGCTTCAGACGCTCGTCAGCCTGGAAGCGTGCGCGCTCCAACTGCTGCACGCGAACACGCTCGGCCTCGGTCTGCGACAGCGGCGTTTCGGCGTCCTGGACGAAACCATCCCAGCGCCGTTGTTCTTCCTGCACGCCGTCTTCGGCTTCGATCAGCGCGGACTGGCTGTCAGCCTCGTTGCGCTCGGCGGTTTCGACCCGGCGCTCAAGCTCGACCAGCTCGCGCGCGGCTGTTTCGAGCCGCTGTTGCTCGCGCTGCTGGCGCGCATCGAGCTCGGACAGCT
>JBFFJL010000489.1:0-2991 GCA_041555955.1 Nevskiaceae bacterium | reverse complement strand
GTAGACCAGAACGTTGCTCAGCAAGGTCGCGATTCCCGCATCAAAGGTCAACTGGATGCCATCGTAGGGCAACGTGGTGGGCAGTGACGCAAGCAGGATCTGATTGCCGTCAACTACTGCGGCGCCGAGAAGGTCCAACCTAAGCGGAATGATAGCGCCCGTGCTTTCCTGCACGACGCCATTGAGCAGCGTGCTGACGGTCAGACTGGAAGCGAGTTCCGCCGTCAGGATGTTGCCGATCGGACGGCCCAACACGAAGCCGGTCGATTGCCCCGCTGCCAGATCAGGCGCGGCATCGGGCAGGGAAACAGTGACTGAGGCGCTGCCGACCAACAGTCCCACGGGCACGGTCATAGTGGCGGCCGTCTGCAATTGCCCATCAATGACGTTCGAGGTATTGGCGACATTGCAGAACAGGCATAGGCCTGCAACGTCACTGTCGACAGTCGCACCCTCCGAGGCCAGGAAGCGTGTGGTGCACGCGCCATCAATCACGGTGACATCGGCCGAGATGCTGCGGGCTGTCCCGCTTGCAGCCACGCTGGGCTTGAGTGTCGCAGTGACAGACGCGGTTCCCGCGGCCTGAGCCGTCAGCAAGCCGTTGGCATCAATGGTTGCCACGGCCGCGTCGTCGATTGACCAGTTCAGATCAGCGTCGGCAATCTCAACCTCGTCGCCGCCCGTGAGTTCGCCATAGGCGACGAAGTTTTTTGTCTGCCCGGAAATGACGGTTCCACTGGCGGGCTCGATTCGTGACAAGCCGACCAAGTCGGGCTGCACCGGAGGGACAACGGTGCCGCAAGCCTGGAACACCTGAACGTCGGTCAGCGCTGCTGCCGCGCCAGATAGGAATGTCAGTGCAACACCATCGTACGGGACGCTGGTCTGGATCGATACCAGCACCGCGTCTGTGCTCTGGCCACCAATCAACTGAGTGCCCAGCAGGTCCACGCGCAGCGGAATCAGATTCCCTGACGACTCCTGAATCGCGCCGGCGAGCAGGGTCGATACCCTGACCTGCGTCAGCAGTTCGGCGAGCAGCAATGAACCCGTCGGTCGAGCAATCACAAAGCCGGCATTGCTGCCCGCGGCAAACGGCAGCATGTAGTTCGGATTGGCCGCCGCCGAAACTGCCGCCGACATCGTCGCGTCAATGAGGCCTACGGGTGCGGAAATCGTACCGAAGGTCTCATCGGAATCATCGATGATGGAATCGCCATCGCTCAGTGTGCAGTCGATGCAGAGCCCGGTGGAGATGCCCTCAACCTGCGCGCCGTCGGCGGCGAGCAGCGGTGTGGTGCATGCAGAGTCGGTCACGGTCAGCTGGGCGGTCTTGGTGTCCGGGAAGCCGGAAGCCTGTGCGGAAATGACCGAGGTGCCCACCGATACGCCTGTGGCAACGCCATCCGCGGCGATGGTCGCGATCGCCGGGCTGCCGCTGGTCCATGTCACCATGCTGTCGTTGATATTGCGAATGACGTTGTCGGTGTATCGGCCCTGCAGGAAGAATTCAACCGAGCGGCCTGGATTCACCCGGGCCGTCGGCGGTGTGATGCCGATGACCGTCTGAAGGACTGCGGCATTGACCGTGACGCCCGTCTCATCCGTGATCGTCGGATCGCTGACCGCAGTCGCAAGGATCGTTCCGGTGCCCACAGCCTGTCCGGTGATCTGCGTCGATGATCCGGTCGCTGGATCGAATGCAATGATTCCTGGTGCGGATGAAGTGGGCAGGGTCCAGTTGACCGCAACCGGCTGGGTGCTGCCGTCGGTGTATACGCCGTTTGCAGTCAGTACTGCGTCGGTTCCGACAGCGAGCGACGGATTGGTCGGAGAAATCGTCAGCGTATCCAGTACCGCAGGCGTTACCGCGAAATCTGCGGAGTCCGAAGCCCCGTCAACGGCGGCTGAGACGACTGCATTACCCGGGCGAACGCCGGTAACGATGCCGCGGTCCGCGTCGATGTTGGCCACGACGGCAGGATTCGTTTCTCCCAGCGCATTGGACACCGACCAGACGACGCCGGTGAGGCTGCCATCGGCGGTATTGCCAGTCGTCGTTGTTGCGGGTCCGGTCTTGATCGTTCCGGTTGCGCCGAACTGGAATGGACGGCCGACCGGAGAAGTGCCCGAGTCAGGGACGATCGTCAGGCTGGTTACCTTGGCGCGGACCGTGACGCTCGCCGTGCTGGCAATCGAAGTGCCGGCCGCCGTTGCGGTCACTACCGTCGAACCAACGGCAATTCCAGTTGCGGCAGACGAGGTGGCGGGACCCGCGGCAACCGTGACAACGTTCGGGTCGCCAGAGCTCCAATTGGCCGTGACCGGCTGCGTACTGCCGTCGGAATATCGGCCTCTTGCGGTCAGGGTTCCAGTGCCGTCGACTGGGATGGTCGATGTGCTCGGATCAATGGTCAAAGACTGAAGCGACGGTGGGCCGACAATCAGACTGGCCGATCCGTTCTTGCCATTCAGAGACGCCGTAATGACGGCCGAACCCTGAGTCTTTGCAGTGGCCAGGCCACTGACAGAATCAATGCTCGCAACGCTCGTGTTGTCACTGCTCCAGCTGACGTTATCGAGCGGAAGCGTCTCCGTTGTCGGATTGGAGCCCGGCGGGCGGGTATACACGCCAAATGCGACGTACTGCTGCGTCAATCCCGCGGCCACGGTGCCAGACGCCGGCGAAACCGTGACTGACTGGAGTACCGACGTGAAATCCGGGCTCTGCACGCTGCCATCTCCACAGGCGGTGAGCACCAGAGCGCAAGCCGCAACCAGCTTCCGTAATCCCTTCATTGACGAGCATCCCTAGATTTTGAAATTGACCTACCGTTACACTGCCGAGTGTAGCCCAGTGCGCGTCGCGCTCACAATGCGCAGTGTCGCTTAGGCGATTGATTAACCGTAGGAGTTGGGCGATGCGAGTAATGAGGATAGGGGCTGTCATCTGCGCGCTGATTCTGGCGGGCTGCGGCGATGGCAGTGTGC
>JBFFJL010000488.1:0-2993 GCA_041555955.1 Nevskiaceae bacterium | reverse complement strand
GGTCTCTATTTATGCGCAGAGGGTCGTCAGCCGAAGCGACCGGTGATGTAGTCCTCGGTGCGGGTCTCACGCGGCTTGGTGAACAGCTGATCGGTGGTGCCGTACTCGATCAGATCTCCGAGGTACATGAACGCCGAGAAATCCGAGGCGCGCGCCGCCTGCTGCATGTTGTGCGTGACGATCGCGATCGTGTAGTCGGTTTTCAACTGGTAGATCAGTTCTTCGATCTTGGCGGTAGAGATCGGATCCAGTGCCGAGGTTGGCTCGTCCAGCAGCAAAACCGATGGGCGTACCGCAACCGAGCGCGCGATGCACAGGCGCTGCTGCTGGCCGCCGGACAGGCCCAGGCCACTGGCATTGAGCTTGTCCTTGACCTCGTCCCATAGCGCGGTGCGCTTCAGTGCGTCCTCGACACGGTCGTTCATTTCGGACTTGGGCAGCTTTTCGTACAGACGAATGCCATAGGCGATGTTGTCGTAAATCGACATCGGGAATGGCGTCGGCTTCTGGAACACCATGCCGACCTTCGCGCGCAGCATGTTCAGATCCGTGCCCGGATTGATGATGTTTTCGCCGTCGAGCAGTACTTCGCCTTCGGCGCGCTGGCCCGGATACAGATCGTACATCCGATTCAGAACGCGCAGCAGAGTCGACTTTCCGCAGCCGGACGGACCGATGAAGGCCGTGACCCGACGGTCGTACAGCGGCAGCGAAATTGAATTCAACGCGCGGTTTTCGCCGTAGTAGAAATTCAGATTGCGAATTGAAATCTTCTCGGCGGCGGACTCTACCGCCTTGTCATCGGTTATCACGGTCTTGGTCAGATCCACGTTGGGACGTTCTTGCATGGCAGATACCGTTTGGGATTCTAGATCGTTCATCGATCGGACGCTCGCTGGGCGGACAGCGCACGCGCCGCGATGTTCAGCGACAGCACCGCCAGCGTAATGATCAGCGCACCAACCCAGGCCAACCGCTGCCAGTCCTCATACGGCGACAGCGCGAACTGGAAGATAACCACCGGAAGGTTGGCCATCGGCGCGTTCATGTCGGTGCTCCAGAACTGGTTGTTCAGCGAGGTGAACAGCAGCGGAGCGGTTTCGCCGCTGATGCGGGCAATTGCCAGCAAAATGCCGGTAATCAGGCCCGCGCGTGCGGCGCGATAGCAGATCTGCTGAATGACCATCCAGCGCGGAGCGCCCAGCGCAGAAGCGGCTTCGCGCAGGCTGTCGGGAACCAGCAGCAGCATGTCTTCAGTTGTGCGGACGACCACGGGCAGCACCAGGATCGCCAGCGCGACCGAACCGGCCCAGGCCGAGAAGTGCCCCATCGGGCGCACCATGATCTCGTAGACAAACAAGCCGACAACGATGGATGGCGCCGACAACAGTACGTCGTTGATGAAGCGCACGACAATGGTCAGCTTGGTGTTGCGCCCGTATTCCGCCATGAAGGTGCCGGCAAGCATGCCGATCGGGGTGCCGATCAAGGTCGCCACCAGGGTCTGCACGATGCTTCCGAAGATCGGGTTCAGCAGGCCGCCGGCGCCGCCAGGCGGGGGAGTCATTTCTGAAAACACGGCCCAGTTCAGGCCGCCGAAGCCCTTGGCAAACAGGGTCCCAAGAATCCATGCCAGTGCCAGCAGTCCGAGGGCTGCGGCACCAAATGAACACACCATCGCAATCTTGTGCGAGCGCTTGCGGCGTGCGTACTGCTTGAGGACGGCGGGATTCATGTTATTTGCCCTCCGCGCGCTTCATGCGTGCAAGCAGCAGTCGCGCGCCGGCGAGCACAATGAAAGTGATCACGAACAGGATCAGGCCCAACGCAATCAATGACGAGGTATACAGCTCGCCGTCCGCCTCGGTGAATTCGTTGGCAATGCTGGCGGATATGGTCGTGCCGGGTGCCAGCAGAGAATTGGCAATACGATGGGCGTTGCCGATCACGAAGGTCACCGCCATCGTTTCGCCCAGCGCGCGGCCCAGCCCGAGCATGACGCCGCCGATGACGCCGGTGCGGGTGTACGGAATCACGATGTCGCGGACGACTTCCCAGGTGGTGCAGCCGAGGCCGTAGGCCGATTCCTTGAGCATCGGCGGAACGGTTTCGAACACGTCGCGGGTGATCGAAGTGATGAAGGGCAGCACCATGATGCTGAGAATCAGCGCCGCGGTCAGAATGCCGATGCCATACGGCGGGCCGGCGAACAGACCGGACAGGACCGGCACGTCCTCGAACGCGCTGATCAGCCAGGGCTGCAAGGTGCGCTGCAATAGCGGTGCGAGGACGAACAGGCCCCAGATGCCATAAATGATGCTGGGAATGCCGGCGAGCAGTTCGATCGCGGTACTGATCGGACGCTTCAGGCGCGGCGGGCACAGCTCAGTCAGAAAGATGGCAATGCCGATGCTCAACGGAACACCGATAAGCATCGCAATAAACGAGGTCACCACGGTGCCGAATATCGGGGCAGCTGCGCCGAACTTCTCGGTCACCGGATTCCAGGATTCGGTGTAGATGAATGAAAAGCCGTAGGCGCGCAGCGCCGGCAGCGAGCCGTCGATCAACGCCACGATAACGCCGCCCAGCATGATCAGGACGGTGATGGCCGCCATGCGCGTCAGGATCTTGACCACGCCGTCAAGCATCTGATTGCGTCGCAACATCGGGAATAGATTGGCCCCGGGCGAAAGACCGCTGTCGACTGCGTTCAAGACTAACCCCTGCGTTCAGGCAGTACCAAGGCAGAATCCTGCCCGGTGTTCAGACGGAAGGGAAGCGGACCCATGGCCCGCTTCCCTGTGTTTCCGCGTAAATCAGACTTACTTCCAGATTCAATAGCTGTATTTGGATCTTTAACGGTTTTATTCTGTTTAACTAACTTAGAATCAGTGTCCACTGGTTTACCTCTACTTGAGTCTATCGACATTGTTTCAGGTTTTACTCCTGAGGATTTGTATTTTTTCAGGTGATCCCCATAACTAGTTTGG
>JBFFJL010000487.1:0-2994 GCA_041555955.1 Nevskiaceae bacterium | reverse complement strand
GTAGAGTATTTCCAATATGGAACGGAACATTACCATTGGCGGCTGTCATTTGATTCGAACAGCTTCCAAGCGACGTATGGCGAGATCTGCTGAAGGAAGCGATGTCAAAAAAATGGTTAGGTCATCTCAACGCCAGGAGATGGCCCGATCGGCAGTAGACGGCGAGCGCACGAGCATCCGGCACGCCTGTCAGGTCTTCGATGTGAGCCAGACTTGCTAGCGATACTGGGCGACGGGAAACGAGGAGAATGCCCAGATCGCCGACTGACGACGGCTCATCGCGACTGGGGCTTCGGGCTGTGCTTTCTGCACCTGCGTAACGTGAAGGGCTTCGGCTGGAACCACAGGCGGGTCTGCCGAATCTATCGGGAGCTGGAGTTGAACCTACGGATCAAGCCGAAGAAGCGGATCGTCCGGGAGAAGCCTGAATCCCTGCCGGAGCCGGAGACGATTAACCAAGTCTGGTCGATGGATTTCATGCATGACCAGCTTGCCGATGGACCTAGCTTCCGGCTGTTCAACGTGCTGGACGACTTCAATCGCGAAGGGCTGGCCATCGAAGTCGACCTGTCGTTGCCTTCGGCTCGTGTGATCCGTGCCTTGGAGCAGATCATCGAGTGCCACAGCAAGCCACGGATGATTCGCTGCGACAATGGTCCCGAGTACATCAGCGGCGCGCTGCTGGCGTGGGCCGAATGCGAAGGTATCCGCATCGAACACATCCAGCCACGCGAGCCGCAACAGAACGCCTACGTTGAACGCTACAACCGGACGGTGCGCTACGCGTGGCTGGCCAGAACCCTGTTCGATACGATTGAGCTGGTGCAGGATTAGGCGACCCGCTGGCAATGGACTTACACCATGAGCGTCCGAACATGGCGCTTGGCGGCATCACGCCAATCCAGAAACTCGCACTTGCCGCATGGCCCCACTTTTTGCAGCAGCTAAAAACGGGGGGCTACCAATCCTGAAAGATCCGATGCCCGGCCAAATGAAAGTCAGTTCCCGCTCTGTTCGACTTGCGAGATCGATGCCGGCGGATCCACCCTGAGAATGAAAATGTTCGGCCAACACTTTCCGGTAACGTACAGCTGCTTTGCATTGTGATCATAAGCAATGCCGTTAAGCACGAACTCAGACTCATCCCATTGCGAGCTCTTGGGCAGCGAGTCATGCAGCGCGGTGAGATCGATCCACGCACGTACTGATCCATCGCTCGGTGCAATCACCGCAATCCGATTTGTCTTCCAAACATTTGCATAGACCCAGCCATCCACGTATTCGAGTTCGTTGAGTTCGCCAACTGAATGGCCGTGATCACTAACATGAATTCGACGAACGACATCAAAGCTATCGGGATTGCGAAAGGTCAGTGTTGCGCTGCCGTTACTCATGATCAGATGGTCTCTATCATGCGTGAGCCCCAACCCTTCGCCGCGATAATGAAGGCGGCGAATCGGCTTCAGAAGTTTGTCGTAGACCTGCGCTATCTGCTCTCGCCAAGTCAGCACGATCAGCTCACCGTTCCATACCGTTAGACCCTCGGCAAACCAACGTCGATCAAGCGCATGTTTGCGCAAAACAGCGCCAGTGCGGATTTCTTTTTCGTAGACCGAAGAAATTCCGTAGCGACCGGAGCTCTCAAAAAATCGATCGCCATCAATCTCCAATCCTTGTGTGAAATGCGACGCGTCGTGTGGAAGTGTCTTCTCTAATTTCCAACTCAACGTAGGAGAACTTGCACTTGCGGTCATGTTCATTGCGCATAACGCGATGAACATGACGAGCGAAATTTGGATGGAGAGTTTCATCCGGCGGCACCGTATAAACCTGTGCCGGTATTGTGCGGCAATACAAAGGCATTGATTTGATATTTTTTTATCGGTAAAAATTCACACTGTGGAAACGCGATGGATGCGCTTCCAGATCCCCACGGAGTGTTCCGTGATTGTCCTGAAGAGTGGAGGTGTGTAATGGCAACGAAGAAGAAAGCTGCAAAGAAGGTTGTAAAGAAGGCGGCAAAGAAGGTCGCTAAGAAGGCTGTGAAGAAAGCAGCGGTGAAGAAGGTTGCAAAGAAATCTGTTGCAAAGAAGCCGGCAGCAAAGAAGGCAACCAAGAAGGTCGTGAAGAAGGCCGCGAAGAAAGTCGTGAAGAAGGCCGCCAAGAAGGCCACTAAGAAAGCTGCCAAGAAAGTTGTGAAGAAGGCTAAGTCCGCAGCGAAGAAGTAAGCGGGCTGCACACCGCACGGGCGGCCCAAGCTGGCTGTAAGTGTTTCAGCCAGCCGCCCGATTTAGAACAAACCGACAGCAATCGCTTTACTTTACGCTGCGGCTGCCCGACCCAAGTCTCGAGTGGCCGCTTCTTTTCCCTACGCACAGCAGCGAAGAATTCCAGAGGCGCAGGGGCGTGGGTGAACCTCGCAAGGAGGATCGCCTCCGACTTGACTACAGATACGGTGAGAACAGCCAGAAGAACGCGTCACGCAGCCGTTTCGGCAAGGTGCGTTGGCGAAGCTCTTCAGCATCAAGGCACTTCGACGAAGTTCGAACACGGTCGAAGTGTTGTGCCAGGGCTTTAGCGAAAGGTCGATCATAGACTTCCGTGACCAGTTCGAAATTCAGCTTGAGGCTGCGTGCATCCATGTTTGCGGAACCGATCTGACTATAGGCCGCGTCGACCACGAACAATTTCGTATGGCAGAACGGAGGTGGCTGGTAGAACACATGAACGCCATATCGAAGCAACTCCCCCAGAACATTGCGCGTTGCCCAATGCACAAACGGAAGGTTGCTGCGTGCGGGCAGGATGATCTGTACGTCGACTCCTCGCAGTGCCGCAGCCTGTAGCTCTGCCAGGGGTTCTACCCCGTGATCTCGGACGGGTTGGAAAGAGCTGAAAACTTCTGATCCTGCTTGGCGACTCTACGCCGCATTCTGGGGTTGTGGAATCGCTCGATGTAGTTAAACAGATCGGCCTTGGCGATATCGAGCGTCG
>JBFFJL010000486.1:0-3000 GCA_041555955.1 Nevskiaceae bacterium | reverse complement strand
GGGGTCGAGCACATCTATTCGGCGTCGCGTCCTGGCATGAGTGTGCTGACCGTGCAGTTCAAGGTCGGCGAGCCGCGCACCGAAGCCATCGTGCGTCTGTACAACGCGATGTATTCGAATCAGGACTGGTTGCCGGCGAATCTCGGCGTCGGCCAGGCGCTGATCAAGCCCAAGGGCATCGACGATGTGCCGATTGTCTCGCTGACCTTGTGGAGCGAGGACGACGCGATCGCCGGCAATGAATTGTTGCGGATTGCGCACTCGCTGGAAACCGAATTGCAGCGCGTGCCTGGCACGCGCGACATCGAAACGCTCGGGGGGCCGGACCGGGTGGTGCATGTGCTGCTCGACCCGCAGCGTCTGGCCGGATACGGACTCGACACCAACGATCTCCGTTCGGCGCTCGCTGCGTCCAACGATTCGCGTGACGCCGGCAGTTACGCCGCCGACAACCGCGAGATTCTGGTGCAGGCCGGTGATTTCATGACGCGGCCGGAAGAGGTCGCGGATATGGTCGTCGGCATGCGGAACGACGCGCCGGTGTATCTGCGCGATGTTGCGGAGGTTCGCGTCGGTGCCGATGATCCGAAGCAGTACGTGCGTATGGGCGTGACCGGGGTCGGCGCGGAGTCCGGTCTCGGCCCGGCCGGGCAGTATCCGGCGGTGACGGTCGCGATCTCGAAGAAGCCCGGCACCAATGCGGTCAAGGTGGCCGATCAGGTGATGCGGCGGGTGCAGGCGCTGGAAGGCGTGGCCATTCCGGCTGGCGTGCATGTGACCGAGACGCGCAACTACGGCCAGACCGCCAACGACAAGGCGCAGACGCTGATCAAGAAGCTGATCTTCGCCACGGCGTCGGTGGTGCTGCTGGTGTGGCTGACCCTGGGGCGGCGTGAATCCTTCGTCGTCGGCGCGGCGGTGGTGGTGACACTGGCGGCGACGCTGTTCGCGTCGTGGGCGTGGGGATTCACGCTGAACCGTGTGTCCCTGTTTGCGCTGATCTTCTCGATCGGCATTCTGGTCGACGACGCCATCGTCGTGGTCGAAAACATTCACCGCCACATGCAGATCGGGGGCAAGTCCCTGACCGAGGCGATTCCGCCGGCGGTCGATGAGGTGGGCGGTCCGACGATCCTGGCGACGTTCACGGTGATTGCGGCGCTGCTGCCGATGGCATTCGTCAGCGGACTGATGGGCCCGTACATGGCGCCGATTCCGATCAATGCCAGCATGGGCATGGTGATCTCGCTGGCAGTGGCGTTCGTATTCACGCCGTGGCTGTATCGCCGCGTGTTTCTGAAACGCAGCCATGCCGATGGACACGGCCATGCCGAAGGTGAGGAAGAAGACGGTCGCCTGATGCGACTGTTCCGGCGCGCGATGACGCCGTTTCTCAACGGTAAGCAGGGTCGTGGCAAACGCGTTGCACTGCTGGTGACGATCCTGCTGCTGATCAGCGCTTCGATGGGGCTGGCGGTGGTCAAGTTGGTGGTGCTGAAGATGCTGCCGCTGGACAACAAGTCCGAGTTCCAGGTGGTGGTCGACATGCCCGAGGGCACGACCCTGGAACAGACTCAGGCGGTGCTCGATGCGCTGGGCGCCGAGCTGGACCGCGTGCCGGAAGTGCTGCATTGGCAGAGCTATGCCGGTGCTGCGAGTCCGATCAATTTCAATGGGCTGGTGCGGCAGTACTACCTGCGCTCGGAGCCGTATCAGGGTGATCTGCAGGTGACCTTGCTGGACAAGCACGAGCGCTCGCGCAAGTCGCACGAGATCGCTTTGGCGGTGCGTGGTCCGCTGCAGGCGATCGGGCAGGTCATGGGCGCCAACGTCAAAGTCGTCGAGGTGCCGCCGGGACCGCCAGTGATTTCGCCGATCGTGGCGGAGATCTACGGTCTGGATCATGCGCGGCAGGCGGATGTGGCGCGTCAGGTGCGGGCGGTGTTCGAGTCGACGCCGGATATCGTTGACATCGACGACACGCTGGAAGCGCCACAGCAGAAATGGATCGTCGTGGTCGACCGTTCCCGCGCGGCCCAGCTCGGGGTTGCGCAGACGACCGTGGCCGAGGCCCTGGCCGCGGTGCTGGGCGGTGCCGATGTGTCCTATCTGCATGACGACAACAGCCGCTATCCGGTGCCGGTGCGTCTGGAATTCACGCCCGGCGAAAAGGCTGATCTGAACTCGCTGAAGAGTCTGCGGGTGCGGGCCAGAAACGGCAGCCTGGTGCCGATTTCCGAGGTTGCGCGTTTTGTACCGTCAACGCGTGAAACCACGATCTATCACAAGGATCTGCTGCCGATGGTGATGGTGACCGGCGATCTCGCTGGCGCGCTCGATTCACCGCTGTACGGCATGGCCGACATTGCGTCGCGCCTGTCGGAGACGCCGATCGATGGCCGCATCATCGACACCTATCTGACGCAGCAGCCGGAGCTGCCGGTCAACTGGAGTCTGAAGTGGGACGGCGAGTGGCAGATCACCTATGAAACCTTCCGCGACATGGGCGCGGCGTACGCCGTCGGTCTGGTGCTGATCTATCTGCTGGTCGTTGCGCAGTTCCGCTCGTATTCGATCCCGCTGATCATCATGGCGCCGATTCCGCTGACGATGATCGGCATCATGCCGGGACATGCGCTGCTGGATAAGCAGTTCACGGCGACGTCGATGATCGGCATGATCGCGCTGGCCGGCATCATCGTGCGCAATTCGATTCTGTTGGTCGATTTCATCCAGCAGGAAGTCGCGCAGGGACGCAGGCTGCAGGATGCGGTGATCCGCGCCGGTGCCATCCGCGCACGGCCGATCGCCCTGACCGGACTGGCCGCGATGCTTGGCGCGATGTTCATTCTCGATGACCCGATCTTCAGTGGACTGGCGGTGTCGCTGATCTTCGGCATCTTCGTGTCGACCATCCTGACCTTGTTCGTGATTCCGGTGGTCTACTACGCGTATCGCTATCGGTCTGCACCGGAGACAGCGCCCGGATAGGCGCTGTCC
>JBFFJL010000485.1:0-3004 GCA_041555955.1 Nevskiaceae bacterium | reverse complement strand
CCACGCTGACGTAAATCTGGGGCTGCTGTCGCTGACCACGCAGACGTTCCGACATGTAACGTTCGAACTCGGGCAACAACATGGTCTTGCCGCCCAGCGCGACCACACCTTCGGCGACGACTTGCACCTGTAGCGCTTGCGGCGGTCGCACACGCCATTGCGTATAGGCAACCGCGCCCAGCAGTAACAGGGCGTAAACCGGCAAGCGCCATTTCAACTTCATGGCTGTGTCGCTGCCACCGACACATCGCGCACCCCGGCCAGGCGTGCCTGATCCATCGCCTCCACCATCAACCCGGCACGGGCGTCGCGGTCGGCCTGAATGATGACGGCCGCCTCGGGATTCTCGGACTTGAGCTTCTGGATCACCGCACGCAGCGAGCGGATATCCACATGCTTCTTGTCGATCCAGATTGCTCCCTCGGGAGAAATCGCGACCAGGATGTTGGCCTGATCCTGCTTCACCGCAGTCTTTGCCGCCGGGCGATTGATCTTGATGCCGGACTCGCGCACAAACGTGGTGGTAACGATGAAAAAAATCAGCATGATGAAAATGACGTCGAGCATCGGCGTCAAATCGATTCCGGTATCTTCGGGCAATGCCCCATGGCGACGAATCTTCATGCGCGGCTCATCCTGCAACTCATCCTATGTAGGCCAACTCGTCGCCGAGCCGCTCGGTTTCAACTTTCACGCGCTTGCGGAAACGGTTGATCGACAACAGTCCCGACAGACCGATCACCATACCGGCCATGGTTGGAATCGTGGCGCGGGAAACACCCGCGGCCATGGCCCGCGCATCCGAAGTGCCCTTCAATGCCATCACATCAAATACCTCGATCATGCCCGTCACGGTGCCAAGCAGACCGAACAGCGGGCACAGCGAGATCAGCACCTGGATCACCGGCAGCGTCACGTTCATCGATGCGTCAACCTGGGAGATCAGCGCCTCACGAACCCTGCGCGCGGTCCATGAGCGACGCTCGGCGCGCGCCATCCATTGCTGCTTCACCGCCCGCCGCCGCTGCGGCAGTACCCGGCGAAAAAACCAGTAGCGCTCGAGAATCAAGGTCCACAACAACACGGCTGCGACGAAAATCCACCACAACACGAAGCCGCCGGCCGCCATGAATTCCTGAATCGACCGCAGCGGCGCCAGCACGCCCTCAAGTGCCGCTTCAAGCACGCGCAGCCTCCAGACGCTGCGCCAGCAGACCGGCCGACTGTTCATCCAGAATCTGCACCAGGCCACGTGCTCGCGTCGCCAGCAATGCATTGATGAACAGCAGCGGGATCGCCGCAACCAGCCCCAAGACCGTCGTCACCAGGGCCTGAGAAATACCATCGGCCATCAGCTTAGGATCACCCGTTCCGAAGATCGTGATGGTCTGGAACGTCACGATCATGCCGGTCACTGTGCCGAGCAACCCCAGCAATGGCGCCGCCGCAGCGAACAGCCGCAGAATCGACTGTGCCCGCTCCAATGCCGGCATTTCCTTGAGCACCGCTTCCGACAAACGCAGTTCAAGCAGCTCTGGATCATCATCCTGCTCGCTGTGGTCGTCGCGAAAAACGCCCAGCACACGTCCCAGTGGATTGTCGTGACTGGGCTTATTCACCGAGTTCAGCTGCGCGCGCATACGCCGGCCCACCCGCTCCAGGTACAGCATCTGTCCCAGAGCCAATGCGATACCACTGAGGCCGATAATGATGATGACGTAGCCAACCACGCCACCCTGGCGAATGCGCTCACCCAAATCCGGCTTCTCGCCTTCGATCGTCAACAGACTGCCGCGCGACGGGTCGATCAGGACCGGCGCAACCTTTTCATCGGCGTCGGCATCGACAAAATTGCGTGCAACGCGCTGCAGTCTGCCGCCCGGCTGCCGCGGCACCGCGGTCAGCAGGGTGCCTTCGGAGCCGGGCACCAGATAGCGCCCATCCGCAATTGCAGTGAATTCGCCGACGCGAACGACATCGGCCTGACGGCGCACACCCTGTTCGTCGACGATCTCGGTCGGGAAGCGCACGACCTTGCCGCCTTCGGTCATCTCCTCCTGCAAGCGGAACCACAGCGCTTCCAGATCCGCCACGCTGGGCAAATCGCTGCTGCTCGCCATCTCATCGAGAAACGCCATGCGCTCAGGTACCTGGGCCGTGACCAGCGAGTCTTCGGCAACGGCTCGAAAATCACCGGCAAGCTGGCGCACCGCGGCGTTCACCTGTGTGTAGTCACCCGCACGCTCCTGCAGCTGAGTGCGCAGTGCTGCGATCTCGCGCTGGGTTGCGTCATAACCGCGTCGCGCTTGATCGGCCTGCTCCTTCGCCGTGGCCAGCTCGGCTTCCGCCTTGCTCTGCAACGCCGCCTGCTCGGACTTGTTGCGCAGGAAACGCTGCTCGCGCTCGCGATTCAGTTTGGCTGCGTCTGCCTGTCCTTCACGAACCTGCTTGAGCAAGGCGTCAAGACCGCTGGCGTCGGCACTCGCGCTCGGCGCCACAATCATCAGCACAAGAACCATCAACAATTGCGTCACGAACTTCATGGCTGGACTCCCTGCGCCAGCGGCATCGGCAACACCAGCAGGCTCGGTGCCGCGGTCTCCCGGGCAATGCGCAGGCCATCGCGAATATCGGCGATATAGCCGCGCTCAACCGGCATCCATCGCGCCTCGTCGGCATCCCAACGCAGCGCCTCGTCCGCATCCAGTGCCAGCGCAAACAGCGCGCTGCGTCCGACACGCAGCTGATCCATCAGTCGACCGTCGATCTCGACGCGCTCGGCGCCTAGGCCACGGCCATAGTCCACTTCGATTTGATACGCCTCAATGATGCGACGAAATTTTTCCGCCGTTCCCACTGACGCATCTGCCATCGCACGACGCAGCTCTGCAACACGTTCGCGACGCTCGGTCTGCAAGAACGGCAGATCGAGTCCGACAAAGGTTTCGAGGCTGCCGATCATGCGCAGCATCAACGGCAACAGGTCGCGTTCGACCCGTTCCAT
>JBFFJL010000484.1:0-3025 GCA_041555955.1 Nevskiaceae bacterium | reverse complement strand
GCCATCGCCAGTCCGGTCTTCAGTCCCATGCCCCTGAGTCCGCTACGGCCGGCCACCTGACTCTCGATCAGTTGCACTACGGCGGCGGTGACCTCGGCGTCTTTTCCAGAAGGCAATAGAATATTGTCAAGCTTCTTCATAGGCGGTTCAATGTCATCCCCAGATGATCCGACGTCGCGCGATCCCAAGGGTTCGAAGGTTAGCATCGATGCTCTCAAGACCAAGCCGTTCGAACGTGGTCTTGCCATGACCCGTCTCGGCGTTGGCGCGGGCGCGAAGATCATGGCGCATTCGATCAGCAATATTTTCCGCGGTGAAGTCGAACGCAGTGACGCCAATCGTGAGTTCTATCGACGACAGGCACAGATTCTGGCCGATGAGCTCGGTAATCTGAAAGGCAGCGTCATGAAGGCGGGGCAGATGCTGTCGCTGTACGGACAGTATTTTTTGCCAGAAGAAGCCGTCGAGGTACTGTCGTCGCTGCAGGACGATACGGCGCCGGTATCGTGGAAGGTCGTGCAGCCGGTGCTCGAACGCGCATTGGGGCGCAAACGACTGAATGAACTGGAGGTCGACGAAACGCCGATTGCGGCGGCGTCCCTGGGGCAGGCGCATCGTGCGCGGCGCAAGTCCGATGGCCTCGACCTGTGCATCAAGATTCAGTATCCCGGCGTTGCCGACGCCATCGACAGCGACATCCGCACCTTGTCGCGTCTTCTGATCATGACGCGCCTGACGCCCAAGGGTCTGGATATCACGCCGGTGTTCAATGAGGTGCGCGAAATGTTGCACCGAGAAGTCGACTACGAAAGCGAGCGACGATTTACCGAATCCTTCTCACAGCGGCTGGCGACGGATACGCGTTTTGTGGTGCCGCAGGTCATCGGCGACTACAGCAGCGACCGCGTGCTGACCACCACCTATGAGCACGGCAAACATGTGCGTGATGTTGCAGTGCAGTCGCTCAATCTGGAGCGGCGCAATCGCCTGGGGTCGGCCTTTCTCGAACTGTTCCTGACCGAGTTTTTTGAATGGGGCATGGTTCAGTCCGATCCCCATTTCGGCAACTACCGCATCCGTCTGGGCGAGAATTCAGCGCCGGACCGTATCGTGCTGCTGGATTTCGGCGCGACGCGCATTTTCGGCCGCGGCTTTATCGACAACTACAGCGAGATCGTTCGCGGTGCGCTTGAGCACGACCACGATCGCATTTTCAGAGGGGCACGCGGAATCGGCATCATGCAGGATGGATTCCCGCGCAGCGTGGTGTCTGCGTTTGCGCAGATGTGCGAGCAGATCGTCGAGCCGTTTGCGTCGGTCGACGATCCCCGCGTGCCGAAACAGTTGCGCAACGCCGACGGTGCCTATTGCTGGGGCAATAGCGATCTGCCGATGCGTGCAGGTCGCGTCGCCGCCGTCAGTGCCTTGACCCGACATTTCCGCCTGCCGCCCCGCGAAATTGTATTTCTGCATCGTCGTCTGGCCGGCGTTTTTATCATGCTGGCAACCCTGCGCTGCGAACTGGATTCGCGTGAAATGTTGCAGCGCACACTGGAGCGTCAGGCTGCTCCTGACGCCGCTGATTCCACTGTGGGTGACCGCTGATCGCGCGACGCAATTCTACCCGTGCAGTTCAGCATGGATTCAGCGCAGACAGCGTCTTCTAGCTGGCAAGGCATGCTTGGATTCGGTAGCATGCTCCGCAGTTTGTCGTCACAGAATGAGAGCCAGAACCCTGGCTTCTGAACCTTGTAGAGGAGACCTATTCCCATGAAGAAGCGCCTTGCATTATTCACCGGCGCACTCGCACTGACCCTGTTGGCCGGGCAGGCGGGTGCCAAGGTGTCGCAAGAAGAAGCCGATCGCCTCGGCAAGGACTTGACCCCGTTTGGCGCCGAGCGTGCCGGTAACAAGGACGGCTCGATTCCGGAATGGACGCCGGCTCAGCGCCGTGGTTCGCTGAAGGGTGAATAACCGAACGATCCGAAGATCGACGGTGAAAAGCCGCTGTACACGATCACCAAGGCCAACATGGCCCAGTACGCGGACAAGCTGTCGGAAGGGCACAAGTATCTGCTCAGCACGTTCGACAGCTACAAGATGAACGTGTACCCGTCGCATCGTGTGGTGACCTGGCCGAACGAGATTGCGGCTGCGACCAAGGCCAACGCCACCAGCTGCGAAATGCTGGACCCTGATACCCCGAACAACTGCAAGCTCGGGTTTCCGTTCGCTATTCCGAAGACCGGCGCTGAGCCGATCTGGAACCATAAGCTGAAATGGCGTGGCGAAGCCGTGTCGCGCTACAACAACCAGATGATCGTTCAGCCCAACGGTGACTTCCAGTTGACGAAGCTGGTCGAAGACGTTCAGTTCGGCTATGCCTCGATCAAGGATCCGGTGCCGTTGACCAAGGGCTCGGGTGAGTTCCTGAAGTATTTGTCCAAGACCGTGGCGCCGCCGCGTCTGGCCGGCACCTTCATTCTGGTGCATGAAAAGGCCGGCACCGGCGCCGAAGGGCGTTCTGCGTGGCTGTACTCACCGGGCCTGAAGCGTATCCGCCGAGCGCCGACGGTGTGCTGTGACAATCCGTATGAAGGCACCGACGGCCACCAGTTCTACGATCAGGTGGATATGTTCAACGGCGCGCTCGAACGCTACAACTGGAAGATGATCGGCAAGAAGGAACTGTACATTCCGTACGATTCCAACCGCATCGCTGGCCCGCAGACCAAGTACAAGGACATGGCCAAGCCACGTCACTTGAACCAGGATCTGCCGCGCTATGAGCTGCATCGCGTCTGGGTGGTCGAGGCCGACATCAAGGCAGGCACCAGTCACACGTTCAAGAAGCGTCGTTACTACATTGACGAGGATGCGTGGACCATTGCCCTGGTTGATGACTACGACAACCGTGATCAGCTGTATCAGTTCCAGGAAGGTCATCTGATCTTCGGCTACAACATCCTGTCGGCGACGACGGTGCCGGAGGTGATCTATCACCTGACCTCAGGCCGTTACTTTG
>JBFFJL010000483.1:0-3036 GCA_041555955.1 Nevskiaceae bacterium | reverse complement strand
TTGTTGTTCAGTCCATCGGGTTGGTCGGCCAGTATGGTGTTAATTCAAGCGCGCCACTTGGCCCGTTCCCGGCCTTAACCGACATAGGATTCATGGGCAAGGTGGCATCGACAACCGGAATCCTGACGGTGGATTACGAGATTACCCTGGTGGATGAATGAGCTACGACAAGGAACAGCAAAGCCGCGACTGGCGATTTATCTTCGATACAGCCGAGGGGCATAGGGCCCTGGGCAATCTGTTTCACGAGTGCGGCGTGTTCATGCCGGTGTTCGATGAAAGTCCGCATATCCACGCTTTCAATGAGGGTCGGCGGAATGTGGCGCTTGATATCATTCAGGCGCTCGAAGTGGCACCGGGCGAGTTCCGGCGCATATCCGAAGCAATCAAGGAGCTAAACAACGATGACTGAAACAGCGCCCGAGACCACGGACAACGCGGAAGCGCCCGGTGGCGAGGAAAACGCAGTAACGGAAGTTACCGAACAGGCAACCGACTGGCGGGCTGACCTGCCGGATGAGTTGCGGAGCCATCCGACCATCCAGAAGTTCACGACGAAAGAGGGCATAGCTAAAAGCTACGTCAACCTGGAGTCCATGTTGGGGGCCGACAAGGTGCCGATTCCCAAGGGCGATGAAGGCTGGGACGCATTCTATAAGGCTGGTGGCAGGCCGGATGAGCCTACCGGCTATGAGCTTGCCCCGCCCGATGGACTGCCGGAAGGGTTCTACAACCCCGATTCAGCCGAGTGGTTCCGGGGTGTGGCGCATGAGGCCGGGCTGAACAAGACACAAGCTCAGAAGCTGCATAATGAATTCGTGGCGGCAATGGCGGCCGGGGTTGAGGAAAGCGCGTCGGAGACAGACAAGGCGCGCACCGAGGCGGAAGCTGCCTTGCGCAAGGAATGGGGCAGCGCATTCGAGGCGCGGCTGCAAGCGGCCCAGGACATCGTGACTGAGTTGGGCGGCGAGGACTTCGCGGCGCGGCTGGAAGCAACCGGCCTTGGCAACGATCCAGCCATGGTCAAGGTGTTCGCCCAGGTTGCCGAAGCTCTGAAGGGCGATGGCGCGCTGGTCGGCACTGGCGGCGGCATGGAATCGACGGCTACGATTGATGCCCAGATTTCGGAGTATCGGGTGTCCAACAAGGAGGCGCTATTCGAGAAGTTGCACCCGGATCATATGCGGGCTGTCGATGGTCTTCGCGCCTTGTATGAGAAGCGCCACCCCGAGTAGGTTTTAGTGGCGCAACTGTCGCAAACGTGATACAAAGTATCAAGAACACGTCTTGCCCCTCGGGATAACCGGCAACGGCCCTGCTGGGGTGGGAACGTCGAGCAGACGATAAGCGCAGAATACGCCCGCCTTTGGTGGATAACGGATTCGACAAATCACCTATCCGTGAATCCTAACCAAAGGAGGGTTTCCCCATGAGCGTGGAAATCACAACGGCATTTGTCGAACAGTATTCGGCGAATGTTCATCACCTGGCGCAGCAGAAGCCTTCGCGTCTCCGCAATGCGGTCGATGTCGAGATGGTTACTGGCAAGAATGCATTCTTCGAGCAGATCGGCTCGACGGAAGCTATTCTGCGCACCACCCGGCACGCGGACACCCCGCGCGTTGATACCCCTCATGCTCGTCGGCGTGTGTCGCTGGCGGACTATGACTGGGCCGACCTCATCGATGATGTGGACAAGGTCAGGATGCTGATCGATCCCACCTCGCCCTACGCTGCTGCGGCCGCGATGGCGATGAATCGCAAGATGGACGATATCATCATTGCGGCGGCTGACGCTGCGGCGTTCACTGGCGTTACCGGCGCGACTTCGACGGCCTTCGACACCAACATGATCGTTGATGTTCAGGTCCGTGATGTAGGCGTTTCGGCGGCTGATCTCGGCTTCAACGTGGCCAAGGTAATCGAGGCATCTCGCTTGCTGGCGGCTAACGAGGTTGACGAAGACGAGGAAAAATACATCGTCTGGAACGCACGCCAGCGGGCTTCGATGCTCAATTCGACTCGGGCAACGTCGAGCGACTACAACGCCGTCAAGGCGCTGACAACCGGCCAGATCAATGAATTTCTGGGCTTCCGGTTCATTCGCTCGGAGCGGATCGGCACTGACGCCAACAGCGACGACAAGGTGTTGTTCTGGGCCAAGTCGGGCATGCGCCTGGGTCTGGGCAGCGACATCAAGCTGCGGGTCAGCGAGCGCCCGGACAAGAACTATTCCATGCAGGTTCATGCAACCATGACGCTGGGCGCAACCCGGATGGAAGAGACCAAGGTGGGTTACATCGAATGTGACACCTCCGCTGGTCCTGGCGCATAAGGAGGCTTGAAAGATGGCTGTTACTACCCAGAAGTCAACGGAGTACACCAACGTTACGGCGACTCCCGTTGTCAACAACTCCACCACTGAGCAGCATGGGCGGGTGCGCATTGCATTCTTCACTCATGATCAATCGGGGGCTGGCGATGCCACCTCCTCGGTCACTCTCTGCAAACTCCCTGCCGGCCGGGTTCGGCTTTTGCTGGGGTCTTCGTTCATCTACGCGAACTGGACCACGGCGACCGCTGATCTCGATCTGGGCTGGGATGCCTACACCGGGCAGGATGGGGTGGCGGTTGCCGCCGATCCGAATGGCCTGGCTGATGTGATCGATGTGGAGGCTGCGGGCACGCTCGACGGCATCACGCTGACCACGCTAGCCGCGATGAAGGCCACCGGCGGCACCAAGGTGTTCGAGTCCAAGGACGGTGTGGTCCTCCGGGCTACCAGCACCACGACTGGCATTGTCGATGGTGACGATCTGGTCGGTTACTTCATGTACGTTGTCGATTGACGGCGCACGGGGCGGGGCTTCGGCTCCGCCCTAATCCTTTGGAGGTGATCGAATGCCCAGACGGATTCTCGGCGGCTTCCCGGTTCAGCTTGATGAGTATGTCAATGTTGAAAAGCAGGGGGCCAAAGGCGACGGCACGTCCGACGATACCACGCAATTCCAAGCGGCAATCGATCTTCTCCCTGCG
>JBFFJL010000482.1:0-3048 GCA_041555955.1 Nevskiaceae bacterium | reverse complement strand
GGTGATGGCCTGACGAATCCACCACGTTGCATAGGTCGAGAACTTGTAGCCGCGACGGTATTCGAACTTGTCGACCGCCTTCATCAGGCCGATGTTGCCTTCCTGGATCAGGTCGAGGAACTGCAGGCCGCGGTTGGTGTACTTCTTCGCGATCGAGATCACCAGGCGCAGGTTGGCCTCGACCATTTCCTTCTTGGCGCGACGGGCCTTGGCCTCGCCGACGTTCATGCGCCGGTTGATGTCCTTGATCTCGTCCAGCGACAGCAGATTGTCGCCTTCCATCTTTTTCAGCGTTTCCTGCAGCGCAACGATTTCGTCCTTGCGCCCATTCAGCTCGGACGAGTACTTGCGCTTGGCGCGGATCGCCTTGTTGATCCACTCGTCGCTGGTGGCGCCGCCACCTTCGCGATACAGCTTGAGGAATTCATCGCGGCCCATGCCGGCATCGGACACGCAGATGCGCATGATCATGCGCTCGGTGCGGCGGACGGTGTCGATCTTGCGGCGCAGGTTCTGCGCGACCTCATCAACAATCTTGGGCGACAGCTTGAAGCCCATGATGTGCTCGGCCACGGCCTCGCGCTTTTCCTGCGTCTTCGGGTGGCCGCTGCCCATCTTCAGCAGCGCATCCCAGGCCTTGTCATACAGCTTCTGCAGGTCGGAAAACTTCTCGGCGGTCAGCACCGGATCGGGGCCGGTGTCCGCAGCTTCTTCTTCCTCGTCGCTATCGTCATCGTCGTCGTCGCTGTCATCGTCAGCGGCGGCGGATGCGGGCGGCGCCGGCGGCGGAATCACATCTTCCGCGTTCGGGTCGAAGAAGCCGGACACGATGTCAGCCAGGCGCTTGTTGCCTTGCTTGTACATCTCGAACGCCTCAAGCAGGATCGCGACCGTTTCCGGGTACTGTGCCATCGCGAACATGGCCTCGTTGAGGCCTTCCTCGATGCGCTTGGCAATACGGATTTCGCCTTCGCGGTCGAGCAGTTCGACTGAACCCATCTCGCGCATGTACATGCGTACCGGGTCGGTGGTGCGACCGAACTGGTCGTCCAGAGCGGCAATCGCGGCGGCGGCTTCCTCAGCGGCTTCTTCCTCTTCCTCGTTGGTCGCAACGGCCGCGGGTTCGGAGAACAGCTGCTGATCTTCCTCGGGGGCTTCCTCGTGAACCGGAATGCCCATCGCCTGGATCATGCTGATGATGTCTTCGATCTGCTCGGTATCGACGATCTCGGGCAGATGGTCCGCAACTTCGGCGTAGGTCAGGTAGGCCTTTTCCTTGCCGAGTGCGATTAGGACCTTGATCTGGGATTGCTTCTGGGCCTGCTTTTCCAAAGCGGAGACCGGGTCTGCTTTCTCAGTTTTGCTCATGTGGCGGTGACTCAATCAGATGAACCCGGAAATGGGTCGCAGAACTGCGCATTATACATCACGGTCGATACGCTTGCGCGACTCGACCAGCATTCTCCACTCGCGGATCTCGGTGTCGCTGAGGTCCTGCGCGTGATTCATGAAGTAGCTGATCCGTTGATCGATGCCGCGTTCACGTAGCTGTAGCGCCAGACTGCTGAACTCCTGGCCGAGGCCCTCGTCGCCGACCCGTTCCGACAGCGGGATGCCATAGTCGGGGTGCTCGGTATCGCTCATCAGCAGCCTCTGCAGATAGGCGCCTTTGGCGCCGCCCAGTTGCTGGATCAAGGTGGCGGCCGTGGCGTCCGGGTGGCTGTGCAGATAATCGATGGTCTCGACCAGAAGAGATACGCCGGCGACCTCCGATTGCTCAAGCAGATGAACATTGCCGACTTGTTCAGCAAGATCGGGGCGCTGCAGCAGGATTTCAAGACTGCGCCGAACCAGTCGCGACACTTTCTGTGCGGATTCGGGTTTTGCGGTCGCGGTTTCCGGTGGCGACGCACGCCCGGCCAGACTGGCTTCGATGTCGGCGCGTTCGAGCCGCGCCAGCCGCGCCAGCTGGTCGCTCATCAAGGTGCGCAAGGTGCCTTCGCGCAGCTTTTCAAGGTAGGGCTTGCACAGCGAGACCAGGCGCGCACGGCCTTCGAGGCTGCCCAGATTGACCTGCCGCGACAGCTCGCCGAGCAGGAACTCCGACAGCGGCGAGGCCTGCTCAATGCGTTGACGAAAGTCCTCGGCGCCGATTTCCTGCACCAGCGAGTCCGGATCGTGGCCCTCAGGCAGGAACATGAACACGCACTCGCGGCCTTCGAACAGTTCGGGCAGCACCTGGTCCAGTGCGCGCCATGCGGCGGCGCGGCCGGCGCGGTCGCCGTCGAAACAGAACACGACCTTGCTGGTCTGTTTGAACAGCAGTTGCAAGTGCTCGCGTGTGGTTGCGGTGCCCAGGGTCGCCACGGTTTCGGTGATGCCGTGCTGCGACAGCATCACCACATCCATGTAGCCCTCGACCACAACCAGGTAGCGCAGTGCGCTGGTCGTGGCCTGGCGCGCCTCGTACAAGCCGTAGAGATTGCGCCCTTTGTGGAACAGCGGTGTCTCGGGGGAGTTCAGATACTTGGCCGGATCGTTGCCGAGGGTGCGCCCGCCGAAGCCGATGACACGGCCGCGGCCGTCGCGGATCGGGAACATCACGCGATTGCGAAAGCGATCATAGGCACGGCCGCCGCCGTCCTTCTCGATCAGCAGTCCTGCGTCGATCGCATGCCGCGTTTCCTTCAGGAAATCGGTCAGCGCATTCCAGGATTCAGGGGCAAAACCGATGCCGAAGCGCTTCGCAGTCTCACCGGTGACGCCGCGGTTTTTCAGGTAGTTGACGGCATCGGCGTGCTTGCGCAGTTGTTCGGAGAAAAAGCGCTGCGCAGCGGCCAGTGCGTCCAGCGGGCCGTCCATGACCACATGCTGTTGATGGCCGCCTTCATGCGGTACTTCGATGCCGGCGCGGCGGGCCAGTTCCTCGACCGCCTCGACAAAGGACAGGCGGTCGAACTCCATCAAAAAGCCGATGGCGTTGCCGTTCTTGCCGGAGCTGAAGTCAAAGAACATCTGCTTCGGTGGCGAGACGAAGAACGATGGACT
>JBFFJL010000481.1:0-3052 GCA_041555955.1 Nevskiaceae bacterium | reverse complement strand
CGTTTCGTTATGCAGTTTGTCAGTAGCCGAGCTGGCGGCTGGCCAGTTCTTTCATGATTTCCTGTGAGCCGCCGCCGATCGTCAGCACCTTGGTCTCGCGGTAAATGCGCTCGACCTTGCTGCCTTGCAGATAGCCGGCGCCACCAAGGATCTGCATCGCTTCGTTGGCGATCCACTCGAGACTGGTCGTCGCGAAGTTTTTCAGCAGACAGACCTCGGCGATCGGCATCTGGCGTTGACTGACTCGCCAGGCCAACAAATCGAGATTGGCGCGAACGGCCTCGATGCGCATGCGCATATCCGTCAGCTTGTGGCGGATGACCTGTTGGCGGATCAATGGTTTGCCAAAGGTCTCGCGCTGCCGTGCATATTCAAGCGCTTCGTCGTAGCACACCTGTGCGAACGCGCTGGCTTGGGCTGCCAACATGATGCGTTCCTGATTGAAGTTCATCATGATGGCAATGAAGCCGGCATTTTCAGGGCCGATGCGGTTCGATACCGGGACGCGGCAGCTGTCGAAATACAGTGCCGCCGTGTCCGAGCTCCACCAGCACATCTTCCGAAGGGGGGTGCGGGAGAGTCACGGCGTGTCACCCTCGATCACCAGCAATGAGATGCCGCCCATGCCCGGGCCGCCGGTGCGCACTGCCGTCGTGATGAAGTCTGCGCGCATGCCCGAGGTGATGAACATTTTGCTGCCGTTGACGATGTAGTGATCGCCGTCCAGTTCTGCGCGGGTTTTCAGATTGGCTACATCCGAGCCGCCGGAAGGCTCAGTAATGGCCAGAGCCGAGATGCGTTCGCCGGCCAGTACCGGAGCAACGAAGCGCTGGCGCTGTTCGGTTGTGCCGACATGAGCGATCGGCGGGCAGCCAATGCCGTGTGACATCAGGCTGGCTATGACGCCGCCGCTGCCCGCGCGTGCCAGTTCTTCGGTCAGCGCAATCAGATAGAACAGGTCCGGAACTTCAACGCCGCCGCAATCCTCGGGGAAGCCGATCTGCAGCAGGCCAGCGTCCGATGCGCGTCGATGCAGTTCGCGTGGCAGCTCGCCGGCATTTTCCCAGGTATCGACATTCGGTGCGATCTCCTGCGTGACGAAACGACGCACCTGGAGACGGAATGCCTCGTGTTCCTCAGTGTAAAAAGGATGCCGCTGGGTCATGATGATTACCGTTTGATTGAGTTAAGAATGCGCAGTAATCAACGATACATCATCGTCACGGCAGGCGGCGTGGTGGATTTGTCGGTAATGGCGAATACTCATCATGCCAAGGGTGCTCAGTTCGACTTCCGAATTGGCGCATCGAGCTGTGACGATGACGCCGACCGAGTCCAGTGGATGGGGTGTGGGCGGTTTCGGCAGCCGGCTGTGTTTTCTGCTTGATCATGGCCGCGGGCAAGGGCGCGCGGCCGGGAACCGCGTGATGATGGCGGTGCGCTGGCGGATTGCCGCGCAGCATGGGCTTGTAGACGGAAGCGCGGCCGTCGACCCGTTGAGTCGTCATGGCGGTCGTTGCAGAAAGCGGTTCCCCTTCGAGCTGCGCATGTGCTGGGACTCCGTGGCGCGAGCGCATCACTTAAACTGCGCAGCTTCATCATGACCCTGCGCCACCGTGCCTCTACTCGAACTTGATCAGCTGGCCGTCAGTCGCGGTGACCGAACCCTGGCCTCAGGCATCTGTTGGCGACTCGGCGCCGGAGAGCTGATGCATCTGCGTGGCGCCAACGGTGCTGGCAAATCCAGCTTGCTGGAAGTGCTGGCGGGACTGCGGCGTCCTGCAGCGGGCGTTCTGCGGCGGGATCCGGATCCTTTGCCACTGCACTGGGTCGGACATCGCAACGCGCTGAATCCGCATCTGTCGGCCGTCGAGAATCTGCGTTTCTGGTGTGAGTTCAACGGTCATGCGGTGAGCCGCGTGGCACCGGCCCTGGATCGCATGGCGTTGCCGGCCGGCGCGCGCCGCCGTGCAGTTCGCACCTTGTCCGCAGGTCAGAAGCGACGATCCGCTCTGGCGCGTCTGGTGCTGGCGCCACGGCCGTTGTGGTTGCTGGATGAGCCTTTGGACGGCCTCGACGTTGACGGCATTGCGACATTCGCCAGCTTACTGTCCGAGCACTTGAACGGCGGCGGTATCGCTGTCGTCACCAGTCATCAGGCGCTGCCAAAAGAGTTGCCCGCGGTAAGAGAGTGGACCCTGCAGCGATGAACGCAATGCTCGCTATTTTTCGACGCGAACTGCTGCTGGCAATGCGTGCACGTACGGAGTGGTTGATGCCGCCGTTTTTCTTCACGGTTGTAGTGACCCTGTTTGGATTGGGTGCAGAACCCAATGACCCGAAGCTCGCAGCGTTTGCGCCGGCGATTCTCTGGGTTGCGGCACTGTTGTCGACCTTGTTGACACTTGAGCGCCTGTTTCGTGCGGACCTCGAAGATGGCACCCTGGAACAGCTCTGCCTTGGGGCTACGCCACTGGCGGTTGTGGCCCTGGCCAAGCTGCTGGGTCACTGGGTGTTGACCGGACTGCCGTTGGTGTTACTGGCCGCGCCGCTCGCGGTTGGACTTGGTGTTTCGTCGGCCTCAGTGCCGACGCTGGTTGCCGGGCTGGCCCTCGGAACGCCGTGCATCAGTCTGGTTGGTGGCTTTGTGGCGGCTCTGACGGTGGGGTTGCCGCGCGGCGGCCTTCTGCTGCCGGCACTGGTGCTGCCGCTGATCACGCCTGCGCTGATCTTTGGCACCGGCGCGGTGCGTGCGGCACAGCAAGGTCTGGACGCCGGGGCTCCGCTATACTTTCTGGCCGCCATTCTGGTGCTGAGCCTCACGCTGATTCCGTGGGTTGCAAGCGCCGCTCTTCGCAACGCCTTCGACTGATCCGATTCCTATGTGGACCTGGTTTCACCGCCTGGCATCGCCGCCAAGCTTCTACCGACTCGCCGAGCGTCTTGCGCCCTGGCTGGGGGTTGCCGCGTTGCTGCTGCTTGCTGGCGGGTGGATTGGCGGTCTGATGTTCGCTCCGGCGGACTATCAGCAGAAGGATGCGTTTCGCATCAT
>JBFFJL010000480.1:0-3056 GCA_041555955.1 Nevskiaceae bacterium | reverse complement strand
TTCGGCATCGCCTTCGACCAGAGCCGAAAGCGGCACGTAGTCGGCAGTCGTGTCGCCGCCGATCCGGATCTGCACGCGCCCGATCAGACCGCTGGCCAGGGTCGCGCCATCGGGCTCGACTTCGAGCTCGACCGGAAAGGTGCCGGTGCGGGGGTCGGCCGCGCCGCCGAGTTCGCGGACACGGGCCTTGAACACGCGATCGGGATAGGCGTCGAAGCGAACCTGTGCGGTGTCGCCATCGTGCAGCTGCACGAAGCCCCGGTCGGACACGCCGGCCTTGAGCACCCAGCCGCTGTCTCCGCGGCTGACCTGCAGCACCGGCTGGCCGGCGGCGACCAGTTCGCGCGGCTCGGCCAGACGCCGCAACACGACACCGTCGGCGGGCGCCGTGATGTCGGCGTAGCGACGGTTGAACTGGGCAGCCTTGAGTTGGGCGCGCGCCACGGCTTCGGCCGTGCCCAGATCGTCGAGCTGTTCACGCGTGATCACGGCATCGGCAAACAGCTGGCGACCCCGTTCCAGATCACGCGACGCCTTGGCATGCGCTTCGCGGGCCTGCGCTTGCATCGCGTCGACTTCCGCGGCTTCCAGCGTGGCGAGGCGTTGACCGGCGCTGACCCGATCACCGGGACGCACCTCGATGCTGGAGATGATGCCGCCGACCTTGAAGGCCAGCCGTGCCTCGTCCAGCGGCGCCAGCAGGCCGGTGGCCTGCACCGGTGCCTGCGCCGGGCCGGGTTCGACCGGGACCACGCGCACCGGTTGCGCCGGGCTCGACGCCTCCGTCGCGGTGACGGACTGATCGGCGCCGCAGGCGCTCAGCAGCGGAATCAGAAGCAGGGTGGTTCGGATCAGTTTCATGGGGTTACTCCGTTGCCCCGGCGGTCGTGCGGCTGTCGGCAAGACGCGCGGGCAGGGGATAGCTGGCGGTAGTCAGTTCCAGTTCGGCGGCGCGGTCCTGCGCGGTGCAGCGCGCCACGGCCAGATTCAGCCGCGCTTCGGTCAGCGCGCGCTCGGCATCGAGAAACTCAACCTGTGACAGGCTCGCCGCGGCACGCTTGCGCTCGGCAATGCGGAAAACCTCCTCGGCCGCCGCGACGCGGGCGTGGGCGGCGTCGATCGCGCGGGTGGCTGTGAGCAGATCGTCGCTGGCGCTGCGGCGTGCCAGATCGAGCCGTCGCTCGGCGTCGATGCGTTGAGCGCGCAGTTGCTCTGCATCGGCGTGGGCGCGGCGGCGTTCGTCGCCACGTGCGCCGAAGTCCCACAGATTCCAGCTCAGGACCAGCGACGCAGTGCCGAAGTCATCGTCGCGGCTGAAACCGTAATCCTCGCCCTGGACACCGTAGTCGGCTGCAAGCGCCAGGGTCGGCAATTTCGAAGCACCGGCGGCGCGCGCGGCGGCGTCCGCGGCGTCAATCGAGCGGTCGAGCTGAAGCAGTTCCGGTCGGGTCTGCGCTTCGGTCTGTTTGACGGTGGGTGCGTCGAGGTTCTCGGGCGACGGCACTTCGACTGCGGCGTCCGCGGTCTGTCCGCGCAGCACGTTCAGCAGGCGTCGCGCGCGTGCGGCTTGATCGCGTGCGGCGTCGAGCCGCTGCACGATCGCGAGGCGCTCGGCTTCGGCGCGCAGGACGCGGTCGCGCGTGGCCTTGCCGGCACGGACCAGCGATTCGGATACGCGGACGTTCTCGGCCAGCAGCCGTTCGCTGGATTCGAGGATGCCGACTGCGGCCTGTGCCTGCGCGGTGCCGTAGTAGGCGCGCTTGAGTTCGCGTACCAGCACGCGGGCAAACGCCTCGCGTTCGGCAATGCCGGCGCCGAGCAGCGCGTGCTGGGCGTCGGCCCGCGCCCACAGCTGCGGCGCGAACAGCGGCGCGGTCAGCGACAGCTTGGTTTCCTGCTCCTTCTCACGCAGCAGTGCGATTGACTGGTTGTCGATCTGAGGAAACTGCGGGGCTTCGCCGTGTTCTTCCAGGTAGCGGTTGAGCGTGGCGTAGACACCGTTGAGCAGGTCGCCGGCCGGAAAGTCGATGGTGCGCCCGCCCTCGGCGCGGGTGTAGCGCGCATTCAGTGACAGGCTCGGCAGGCGCTGGGCGTCGGCGCTGTCGGCGGCGTGGCCGCGGCTGGCGACCGCCCGATCTTGCGCCTGCAGCGCCGGGTTGTCGTTCAGCGCCTGATCGAGATACGCATCCAGCAAGGTGTCGTCGGCATGCGTGACCAGAGGCAGGGCCAGACACAGCATTGCCAGTCCAGCGGCGCTGCGGCGGATTCGTGTGGGGATCATGGCGGGCATCGGCGATTCACTCGTCGGATGGGGGGCGATCAGTTGCGACAGGGCGCAGCCCGCGCATCGCGAAGTCGATTGCGTAGTCGGTGTATTGCGTCGGCGGAATGCCGACCTTTTCCAGAAAGTGCTGCTTGTTGTGGGCGATCTGGATCAGTCCGTGGACGAAGGCCCACAGGCTCAGTGCCGCCGACAGGGGCTGTTCGAGATCGGCGCGGATGCTGCCGTCGCGAATGCCGATCTGCAGACAGTCGACGGTGACCGCATGCACCGCGCTGCCCGATTCGAACACGGCGAGTTCGGTGGAGCTTGGCTCCAGCGTGTCGAACGGGTGACTTTCAAAGCGCAAGAGGGTGGCGAAGTAGACCGGAAAATCGTGCGCGAACTGGATGTAGGTATGACCCAGCGATGCGACCTTGTCGTAACCGGTGACGTGTCTGGCGGCACTGTCGATGAAATGCTGGCGCAGTGAGCGCAGCGCGCGCACGCAGATCGCCAGATCCAGATCCTGCTTGTTCTTGAAATACAGGTAGAGCAGCGCGCGCGAAACCCGCGCGACCTTGGCGACCTGTTCCATCCGCGCCGATTCAAAATCCGAGTCCGCGAAGACCTGTTCGGCAGCGTCGATGATGGTTTCCCGACGCTGCTCCTTCTCTTCGTGGCGACGTTGTTGAGTGCGATCCATAGGGGCGAAACTCTGACACAGCGTCAGTAACTGGACAAGTGTCTAATGTCTGCTGCAAAAAAGTCCCGGCCCGGCGATCTGTCCGGGCCG
>JBFFJL010000479.1:0-3057 GCA_041555955.1 Nevskiaceae bacterium | reverse complement strand
TGAAGGATCTTGCCATCCGGCGAAATCTCGATGACCGCTTGCGTCGTATTTATTGCAGCGATCCGACTTCGCAGATCGGCGACCACTTTCGGATCCACGCATTCGGAATCTCCAAAAGCGATTTTCAGGCGTTGCAGGAAGCCGGATCGCTTGTGTGCTTCGGCGTTAGCTGTGGTGTTGTTGCTCATGACTTCCTCACTTTCTGGACCAGACTCAGACCGGGCCTGACCCGGACGATGGATGAATGACCGTGGCAGCGGTGTGCCATCAGTGAACCTCGAACAGTTGCAGATCCCGATCCGACACCAGCTTTTCGATGTCGAGCAGAATCAGCATGCGTTCATCGATCGTGCCCAGACCGATGATGTGATGCGCGTTGACGGTGGACCCGAACTCGGGCGCCGGCCGGATCTGCTCCGCCGCGAGCTGAATCACGTCGGAGACACCGTCGACGACGATCCCCACCACACGATCGAGCACATTGAGAACGATCATCACGGTGAACTCGTTGTAGGCAACATCTGCAAGCTGAAACTTCAGCCGCAGATCGACCACCGGCACTATGGTGCCGCGCAGATTGATCACGCCCTTGATGAAATCCGGCGCGCCGGGAATGCGGGTGACGGTGTCGTAACCACGAATCTCCTGAACTTTCAGGATGTCGACACCGTATTCCTCGCTGCCGAGCGTAAAAGTCAGATATTCACTGGCAATCCCGTCCGGCGGTGCTGCACTCGTCTTTGTGTCGGATACGGTCTGATTTTGTGGGTTCATCGGGCACTCGCTCCTGGGCATTCTGTGGGCGGTTCACTGCGGGACTTCATGCGGCGACCGCCATGCTGCAACGACGGATCACGTCGCCTATATCGACAATCAGCGCAACCCGGCCATCGCCGAGAATCGTCGCGCCCGAAACTCCGGACACCCGGTGGTAATTCGCTTCAATCGACTTGATGACAACCTGCTGCTGACCCACCAGCTCGTCGACCAGCACGGCGATCTTGCGACCATCGGACTCAAGCAAGACCAGAATGCCTTCATTCGGCTCGGTCACGGCAGCGCGGATGCCGAACAGTTCGCCGAGGGCGACCAGCGGTACGTATTCCGAACGCACCTTCACCACCTGACCCTGGTGTGCCACGGTGCGGACCTGCTCGCGCTGCGGTTGCAGGGATTCCACCACCGCATTCAACGGCACGATGAAGATCTCACTGCCGACACGGACCGACATGCCGTCGAGAATTGCCAGCGTCAGCGGCAGGCGAATCGTGATGCGGCTGCCGCGTCCGGTTTCTGATGTGATGTCGACACTGCCGGACAGCGCTTCGATGTTCTTCTTGACCACGTCCATGCCGACACCGCGGCCAGACACATCGGTCACGGCCTCGGCGGTTGAAAATCCTGGCGCAAAGATCAGACGCCAGACTTCGTCATCGTTGGCGGCGTCGCTGATGCTGAGCCCGCGCTCTCGCGCCTTGGACATGATCCGGGCGCGATCCAGACCGCGGCCGTCATCAGCCACCTCGATCACGATATTGCCGCCCTGATGTGAGGCCGACAGCCGGATCGTGCCGACCGCATCCTTGCCGGCGGCGACCCGCTGATCCGTGGGTTCGATGCCATGATCCAGTGAATTGCGCACCAGGTGCGTCAACGGATCGGCGATACGTTCGATCACGCTCTTGTCCAGCTCGGTGTGCTCGCCGGACATCACCAGTCGCGCCTGCTTGCCGAGCTTGCCGGCCAGATCGCGCACCACGCGCGGGAAACGGCTGAACACAAAATCGACCGGCAGCATCCGCGTCGACATCACCGCTTCCTGCAGGCTGCGGGTATTGCGGTCCAGCAGTCCCAGACCGTTCAGCAGCTTTTCGTTCTGCACCGGATCGAGCGACGCCGCCAGCTGCTGCAGCATCGCCTGGGTGATCACCAGTTCGCCGACCAGATTGATCAGACCGTCGATTTTCTCGGTTGCGACGCGAATTGAGCCGCCCTCGGCGCGTACTGGCGCAGCCTTGATTTCGGCCGCCACCACCGGCTTCGGCGCAGCGGCTGCAGCAGTAACCTCTGCCGGACGCCCGCCTTCAATCAGCTGCAACTCCGGACCCGACGCCGGCACCTTCTAGGTCAGCGTCTGCGCCGGAGGCTCGGATGCGGCAGCGGCAGCGGCACTATCTGAGGTCAGCGCCTCGACCTGCAGATCACATTCGTCTTCAACCCAGGCAAACACCTCGGCGATTTCGCCCTGGCTGATGTCCTGCCCCAGCAGCTCGATGGTCCAGCTGAGGTAACTGCATTCCGGGTTGGCCTCCGCCAGATCCGGCAATTGTTCGGCATCGCACTGAACCTTCATCTCGCCCAGCCGGCTCAGTTCCGCGAGGATCCGCAAAGGATCATTGCCGCTGGCAAACAGACCGGCATACGGCGCAAAACGAATCCGCCAGCCGATATTTTTTCCCGCTTCCGGCGCGGCGGCTGTGACAGGCACTGCTTCAGCGATTTCCGCCGGGCCTTGCAGCACGCGCTGCAGTTCGGCACTGAGGTCCGCAACCGCCCGGGTATCGACATCGGTTGCATCACGCGCGGCATTCAGCAGGCCACGCAGGATGTCGACCGAGCGCAACAGCACATCGATCTCGACCGGACCGGTGACGCGCTGTCCCGAGCGCATCTGGTCCAGCAGGGTTTCGAGCAGATGGGTGAATTCGGCGACCGCCATAAAGCCGAACGTGGCCGAGCCGCCCTTGATCGAATGCGCGGCGCGAAAGATGACGTTGATGGTTTCCGCTTCGGCCGTGTCCGGACTCAGACGCAGCAGCGCCGCCTCCATCGCATCAAGACCTTCGAAGCTCTCGTCGAAGAAGGTCTGATGAAACCGTGTGATGTCGATGGTCATGCCCGCTCTCCCATGAACGCCGGCGTGCTCATCCGATGACCTTGTTGATCGTCGCGATCAACTGTTCTGGATTGAACGGCTTGACCAGCCACCCGGTCGCGCCGGCGCTATCGCCGCGCTCGCTGATCGAGTACCATGATACGCACGCACCGGCGCGAACC
>JBFFJL010000478.1:0-3062 GCA_041555955.1 Nevskiaceae bacterium | reverse complement strand
CTGCGCCCCCTGCACACCGACGGTTTCGCGACCGTCGGTCCAGTCGGCAGCGTCCAATGCACGGTGGATCGCGGACAGCTCATCCGTACTCAGCACACCCGGAATCTTCAGCATCATGACGCCGTCACTCCGCGGCACAGCGTCATGCACACCCGCGCGCGATGCAGCGGACGAGGCCTGTGTAGCGACGAGTAAAGCGGTGATGCGACGTTCATTGGCTGAGTGATCCCCTGGCATGGAACGCGGTGAGAAATAGCCCGGGGGCGCCGTCCGCCCCCGGGCCGCTGTCGGCGCTAGAAGCGGAAATCCGCGCTGAACAGGAAGGTGCGCGGCGTGCCCGGCGTATAGCGGTAGCCGCTCTTGTTGATCGCCGCGACGTAGTCCTCGTCCAGAACGTTGTAGGCGTTCACGCGCAGCACCGCGTTCGAGCTCACCGCGTAGGAGGCGACGGCGTCGAAGACCGTGTACGACTCGGTCGACGCCGGCGTGCCGACCGCGCCGTCATTGCCGCGATGCATGCCGGCCGAGCAGCGCGCACCGGCACCCAGAGACAGACCGAACGGGAAGTGGTACGTGGTCCATCCCGTGAACGCGTCGTCGGGGGTGTAGGTGAGATTCGAGGTGCCATCCACGGCCACCGTCGCGCCGTCCTCCACACTGGTCTTCATGTGGGTGTATCCGGCTGAAACCGACCAGTTCTCGGTGATGCTGCCGACCGCCGACACTTCCACACCTTCGACCCGCTTCTTGCCGGTCTGGGTCGGATTGCCGTTGTCGTCCGTCACCTGGGTATTGATCTCGTTGCTGACGTCGGTGCGAAACACCGCCAGAGTCAACGCCAGCGTCTCATCCAGCAGATCCCACTTGGTGCCGAGCTCGATGGTCCTGGCCTGCTGCGGATCCATGTTGGCGTTGTCCAGACTGCTCGCCGACGAACTGAGCTGAAAGTTCGCACCACCCGGAGGCTGCTGCGAGATCGCGTAGTTGGCGTAGACGCTGCCAATCTCCAGCGGCTTGTAGACCGCGCCCAGCTTCCAGTTGATCAGAACGTCGTCGGCCTGCGCATCGATGGTTTCCACGATCGAGCCAACCGGCGCGCCATTACAGGCCACTGCACCGCGTCCGGTGCCGTCGTTGCAGACCGCCGTATTGCGGTACTCGGTCTTGTAGCGGTCCGCGCGCAGGCCTCCGGTTACCAGAAACTGCGAACCGAATTTCAGCGTGTCGAATACGTACAGCGACGTGGTGTTGGTCTGCCCCCCAGCACCGGCGCCATTGCGCGACCACGACAAATCGCCCTCCTCACTCCAATCCGGAGCGTAAAGGTTGGTCGCGGGGCGGCTGCCGCTGGCGCTGATGCTGTGCGTCGTCTGCTCCTCGCGCGTGATCTCGACGCCGGTGCTGAGGTTGTGCGTAACGCCGCCGGTTGAAAAGTCCACCTGCAGATTCAGCTGGTCGGCCAGTATCCGGTTCTGCTGGTCCCTGAACGTGGAGAGGCTGCGGGCCAAGGTATAGGTCGACAGATCGTCGGCCTCGGTCCACTGCACGTTGCCGGTCGGGTTGCCATCATCGTCCAGCGCACTGGTGGTCATGAACGACGTCAGCAGATAGTCCTGCGTGGTCTGCCCCCAACGCGCGGTATTGCTGAGATTGAGCGCGCCGGAAAAATCGTGCTCGATACGCACCGTCGCCATCTGCGCGGTGACGTCGTCGTGATCGTCGCGCGTGCCGTAGAAATTTTCCGGATCCACCGGATGCCCCGCGAGCTGCTCCAGCCCCGGCTGCGGCGTCCAGCCCGGCAGTCCGATCGTTGGCACGAAACCGTCGGGAATGTTGTCCTGCTGCACATACAGCAGATTGACGTAGGCGCGCGTGGTACCGCCGAGGCCGAAGCCCAGCGCCGGCGCGATACCGGTGCGTTTGTTCTCCACGTGATCACGCCCGGGCACCTCGCTGTCCTGCCACAGCACGTTCAAGCGCAGCGCGCTGCCTGCCAGATCGCCCAGCGTCTGATTCAGATCGGCCGTCGCGCGCTGCTGGCCGTCGGTGCCGACGGACACAGTGCCGGAAACCGCATTGCCGAGAAATGCCTGCTTGCTGACCAGATTGATCGCGCCGGTCGGCGCACTGCGACCGTTGTCGGTGCCAGCCGGACCCTTTTCAACTTCGATCTGCTCAACGTTGAACACGTCGCGGGAAATCGATCCCAGGTCGCGCACACCGTCAACGAAAATGCTGTTCGACGTGTCAAAACCACGCATGTAGACGGCGTCGCCGGTCGTGGTGTTGCCGTTCTCGCCGGCATAGAACGTGCCCACCGCCGGGCTGTTGCGCAACGCCTCGGTCAGCGTGGTCGCGCCCTGCTGGTTGAACAGATCGCTGGTGATGACCTGGATCGTCTGCGGTGTATCGCGCAGCGGCTGTGTGAACTTCGGTGACTGTACGGCGTCAGCCTTGTACGGGGCAGCCGCTTCGGCCTCAACCTTGATCTCTGGCAGCTGCGTGGCGTGCTGCTTGGTTGCCTCATCGGATGGCGACGACGGCGTCGGCGTTTGCTGCGCAGCGGCAGGCAGGGCGTAGGCCGCAATCATTGCGACCGCAATACGGCTCAGGCGGAATTCCATGGCATCAGGCTCTCAGTTGCGCGAATCGTTGGGATGCGCGCACGCGACACCGTCCCCAGCGCGCGTGCTGCGATGCGCTTCTGGGTGGGCCTGGGAGTACTGACTGCCTGGAAGCGAATTAATCCTATATGAGAATTATTCGCATTACAATACAAGAAGCTGAAACGTCCTGTCAGCGCATGGCCGACAAACCGGACACATCGCGATCAGTGCGCGGAACCCGATGCCATCGGTGGCACCAATAGCGCGGCGTCGACCCGCGCATCGAACCAGTTCACGCGCCAGTCCAGATGCGGCCCGGTGGCACGTCCGCTCATGCCAGACAGCGCGACCAGATCGCCCTGCTTGACCGCCTGACCCTCGTTCACCAGCAGTTTCGACAGGTGCAGAAATGCTGACGACAGACCGTGACCGTGATCGATCATCAGCGTCGCACCG
>JBFFJL010000477.1:0-3065 GCA_041555955.1 Nevskiaceae bacterium | reverse complement strand
TGCTCAAAGAGTACGGCGTCGAAGCCTGACGGCCCGCAGATGGCCTGGAGCTCAGCGTCGCTGCAGCCCGGCGACATAGGTGCCGATCAGGTCATCGCAATACCCGCGAAATTCGGCGTCGCCGGCCCATTTGAATTTGCCGCTGATGGCCAGACTCGCAATGCCATGTACGCCGCTCCATAGCGTGGTCGCTGCGCGACGTACTGGTTGCGCCGAAGCGGCAGGGAGCAACGGCGCGACACAGGATTCGACCAGTTCGAACATGCGGCGGATGCGTGTTTCGCTGCTGGGGCGCGGTTCCATCTCTGGCGGCAAGCGATGCTCGAACAGCATGCGGAAGCGGGCCGGGTGCGTCTGCGCGAACTCGACATAGGCCGCGCCGAGCTGCTGTAGCCGCGGCAGGGATTCGGATTGCGATTCGATGGCGTCGCGCAAATGGCCGTAGATCGCGTCGGTGGTGCGCTCGTTGATCGTCGCCAGCAGATCGTCCTGATTCTGGAAAATCAGATACAGGCTGCCGACGGTATAGCCGATGGCGTCAGCGACCTTGCGCATCGACAGACCGGAAAAGCCCTCGCGGACCAGAATCAGCTCGGCGGCGGCGATCGCCATCTCGCGCTGCTGCTCACGTGAATGCTGATTACGACGTCCCATGCGCAGATCTCCTGAGCGCGCATTCTAGAGAATTTCTGAACGGCGTCCATTTGCAGGCGGAGGCTGCGCTTCGTGCTGATGCTGGAATTTCTCAGATGTAAAAAAAACACCCCGCCGGAGCGGGGTGTCGGGTACAGGCTGTATCGCGGTTCAGGCCGGATTCGCAACCAGCGTACCGTCGGTGCAGAACTCGTGAGCCTTCATCGCGGTGCCGACGTCGGCACTGATCAGCAAGGTCGACAGCGAGACGCTGGCAAAGCGATACGGCTTGTTCGTCTTGACGCCAACGTAGGCGTAGGTGTCACCGACGAGGTTCCCCAAGAGGTCTCCGAGCAGGCCGATCTGGACCTGATCAAACGTCACTGCTTCCTGCGCGACCGGCGCGGCGACGGTGCCGGCGTAGGTGGTCACCTGGATCGATTTCAGCAGGTCCAGATTCAGGGTGCCTGCCGGGAACGACAGAGCGAACACGGCGTACTTGCCGGCCGGCTGCTGCTGCGGCAGGAACACGAACTGATCCAGGGAATCGATTGCGTTGAGCAGCAGGCTGGCGGTCAGCGTGAAGCTGGAGCCGGTCACCAGATAGCTGTCGATCGTGAGGCCCAGGTCGGAGACGCTGTTGGTCAGCTGGGTGACTGAATCGGCGCCCAGGGTGTCGAGCAGATCCGACAGCGGGCCGCCGAGCAGGCCGTTTGCAGCGGCCACGGAGGTTGCGCCGAAACGCGACTGGGCCGTCTCGGTGCAGACGAAGCTGAATCCGCTCGCGCCACCGGCGACTTCGGTGCCCGGATCGTTGATGGTGCCGTCGGCAGAGACGTCGCTGCCTTCGGTCACGCTGCCGCCGGGGACCGTACCGCCGTTGGCGCCGCCGTCATTCGGGAAGCCGCCTTCGTCTTCGGGGGTATTGACCACAGCACCCGTACCGTCGCCGCCAGGGCCGCTGTTGGCACTGCCATCGCTGTCCGCGCGGCACGCCGCGAGGCTGATCGAACCGGCAATCGCCATGCTGGCGATCAGGCTGGTCTTGAGAATGTCTTTGAGTTTCATAACCTGTAATTCCTATCTATATCAGTCGACAGCAGCTTAGTTCTGAACCCGAAGTTCGACGCGGCGATTGAGCTCGCGGCCTTCTTCGGTGTCGTTGGTGTCACGCGGCTCGGATTCGCCGTAGCCCTTGACGGTCATCTGGCTTTCCGGCACGCCGTGTTCGACGAAGTAGGTGCGAACCGATTCGGCGCGACCTTCGGACAGCTTCTGGTTGTACGCGTCGGAACCGATGCTGTCGGTATGGCCAGCGACTTCAACCTGCATGTCCGGATACTTCTTCAGGATTTCGACCGCCCAATCCAGGATGGTCTGCGCGTCAGGACGCAGACGCGTCTTGTTGAACTCGAAGGTCACGCCCTTGAGCTCGATGATCTGCGGCAGCGTGCAGCCGTTGCCGTCGACACGATCACCGGCCGGGGTATCCGGGCACTGGTCCTTCTCGTCCACCACGCCGTCACCGTCGGTATCAGTCAGTCCGGTGGAAACTTCAACCACCTTCACCTGCTCTTCCGGCTCCGGGATTTCGACCGTGCGCTCGAGGAACAGCGGAATTTCGATACCGGCGCTGACGCGGATGTCTTCGTACTCGTCCTGGAACCAGTCGTACAGGTAGCGTGCTTCCATGCGCAGACGAATCTTGCCGGCGTCCGTGATCGGGCCGCTGACGAAACCCAGGCCCGCGTTGGCCAGGCCGGACCAGTCATCGTTCGCGTCCGGCAGCTGGTCGTTGTACGCCAGGCCGCCACCGATCAGGAAGAACGGGGTGAAGGTCTTGCGGTCGCCGAACGAGTAGACCAGGTTCAGGTCGAGGTAGCTGCGATAGAAATCGGTCGCCACGGCAGAACCGGTTTCGAAGATTTCATGGGCGCCGCCCAGTTCGTAGCCCCAACCGGTGCCGTCTTCGCCCATCGAGCCATACAGGAAGTGCACGCCGGTGGCGTGGTCGATGTAATCCTGGCGAGGTTTGTCGGCGAGGCCGTCCAGATCGGTAAACGTGTACATGCCCATGATGCTCAGATAGCTGGGCGCATAGACTTCGGTCGAGGTTGCTGCATGCGCGATCGGCGCGGCCAGCAGAACACCCGTTACAGCGGCAAATTTTTTCAAACCATGCATTGCAATCCCCAAGTCAGCTGTTGTTGTTTGACCAAAAACGTGGACGATGGACTCGTCTGTAAAACCATTACGCCATTACAAATAACTCTAGCGTCTCGAACCGCTTGTCACTGTGATCTTACACTCGCCAGAATCGATTGGCGGACAAACGGCGCCTGATTTTTGACGAACGGTCGTTCAAATGAGTGTTTTCCCTATTGATTGTAAGCCTTGGCTTACGCTAAGCAAATGTTGACTGCAGGTTGACG
>JBFFJL010000476.1:0-3067 GCA_041555955.1 Nevskiaceae bacterium | reverse complement strand
AGTATCAGCGCCGCGCGGATCTGGTGCCGAATCTGGTGGCGACGGTCAAGGGCTATGCCGCGCATGAGGAAAACGTTCTGACTGAAGTGACCAATGCCCGTGCGCGCGTCGGTCAGGTCAATGTCAGCGCGGACAGTTTCAATGACGAGTCGCAGCTCAAGCAGTTTGCTGCTGCACAGGGTGAGCTGTCGTCGGCGCTGTCGCGGTTGTTGGTAGTCAGTGAAAATTATCCGCAGCTGAAGGCGGATGGCTTGTTTCGCGATCTGCAGGCGCAGCTCGAAGGCACGGAGAATCGGATTACCGTCGCACGCAACCGCTACATTCAGGCGGTGCAGACGTACAACACCACCGTGCGCTCGTTCCCGAGCAATCTGACCGCGAAGATGTTCGGCATGCCGGTCAAGCCGAGCTTCACGGTTGAGAATGAGAAAGCCATCGCTGAGCCGCCCAAGGTGGATTTCGGCTCGGGGAATTGAGCATGAGGGTGGCCGCGCGATTGCTCGCGCTGTGCCTGGTGCTGCTCCCGGCGTGGGCGGTTGCCGACGTCGCGGTGCCGCCGGTGGCGCGGGTGACCGACCTCACCGGCACGCTGTCCTCTGTGCAACAACGCAGCTTGTCGGACAAGCTTGCTGCGCTGGAAGCGGACAAGGGTAGTCAGATCGCAGTGTTGCTGGTGCCGACGACGCAGCCGGAAACGGTCGAGCAGTATGCGCTGCGCGTTGCCGAGCGCTGGAAGCTGGGGCGCAAGGGCATTGACGATGGGGCTTTGTTACTGGTCGCCAAGTCCGATCGTAGTGTGCGCATCGAAGTCGGCTACGGACTCGAAGGCGTGATTCCGGACGCGGTGGCCAATCGGGTCATCGAAGAAACGCTGGTGCCGCATTTTCGTGATGGAGATTACGCAGGCGGAATCGACGCCGCTGCAGATCAGTTGATCGGACTGGTCAATGGCGAGGTACTGCCGTCGCCGCACAGGCGCACTTCGGAATCCGACGACCCGGCGGGTTCGATCATGGGGGTGCTGATTGTGGCCTTGATGTTCGGGCAGGTGCTGCGTGCCATGCTGGGCCGATTGCTCGCGGGAGGTCTGGTCGGGATCGGTCTGGGTCTGCTGACCTGGTGGTTCAGCGGTGTCTGGATGGTGGCGCTGCTGGTGGCGGTGTTGGGCTTCGTGTTCACCGCGGCGGGCAATGTTGGCGGCGGCTGGCGCTCCGGTGGCGGGTTGGGTGGAGGTGGCTTCGGTGGAGGCGGCGGCTTCAGCGGAGGGGGAGGCGGCTTTGGCGGCGGTGGCGCATCGGGACGATGGTGACATGCGACGGTTTCTGAAACATCTCTGGACCGGGCGTTGGCAACTGCGCAGCCGCTTTTCGCGGGCAGTGCTGACGCAGATCGAGCAAAGCGTCAAAGCCTGCGAACAGCGCCATGCTGGCGAAATCCGCGTCGCGGTCGAGGCCGCGCTGCCGCTCGAGGATCTGTTGTGGCGACGCAGCCCGCGCGAACGTGCGATCGATGTGTTCTCTCAGCTGCGTGTCTGGGACACCGAACACAACAACGGCGTGCTGATCTACGTGCTGCTGGCAGATCGCGACGTGGAAATCGTGGCGGATCGCGGTGCTGCCGGCGGACGTGTTGCGCCGTCTGAATGGGAAGGGTGCTGTCGCATCATCGAGTCCCATTTCCGCGACGGGCGCTATGCCAATGGCATGGTCGCGGGCATCGAAGCGGTGGCCGCGGTGCTGGCCAGACATCCGCCAGGCCGCCCCGATGTCGGCAACGAGCTGCCGGATGCGCCTGCGCTTCTGTAGACTGCGGGGCTGAATTCTACGCTGGGGCAGACCGTGCGCTTTGAAGGCACCGAAAACTACGTCGCGACCGACGATCTGATGGTGGCGGTGAATGCCGCTGTGACGCTGCAGCGGCCCTTGCTGGTCAAGGGCGAGCCGGGCACCGGCAAGACCCAGCTGGCCCGCGAGATCGCTGCGGCACTGAATCGCCCGTTCATCGACTGGGCGATCAAGTCGACGACCAAGGCGCAGCACGGCCTGTATGAATACGACGCGGTGTCGCGCCTGCGCGATTCGCAGCTCGGCAACGAGAGCGTCAAGGACATCCGCAACTACATCGTGCGCGGCAAGCTGTGGGAAGCGTTCGAGTCGGATCAGCAGCCGGTGTTGCTGATCGACGAGATCGACAAGGCCGACATCGAATTTCCCAACGATCTGTTGCGCGAACTCGATCAGATGGAGTTCTACGTCTACGAGACGCGCGAGATGGTCAAGGCCAAACAACGGCCGATCATTCTGATTACCTCGAACAACGAGAAGGAGCTGCCGGACGCCTTCCTGCGTCGCTGCTTCTTCCACTACATCCGCTTTCCCGACAAGGACACGATGCAGAAGATCGTCGATGTCCACTTCCCGGAACTGAAAAAGAACCTGGTCAAGGAAGCGATGGAAGTGTTCTTCGGCCTGCGCGAGTTGCCGGGCCTGAAGAAGAAGCCGTCAACGTCGGAACTGCTGGACTGGCTCAAGCTGCTGCTGGCCGAAGATGTCGATCCTGCCGTGCTGCACGAAGCCAGCACCAAGAAATCACTGCCCCCGCTGTACGGCGCGCTGCTGAAGAACGAAGCTGACGTGCATCTGTTTGAGCGGATTGCCTTCATGGTCAGGCGATCGAACTGACCTGCACCGCGAGTCTGCCCCGAGTGCGCGAGGGGTATCGGGGGATGCCGTTGTTCGGTGCGGATTGTCTTCAGGGCGCGGCGCTCGAACGGATCGTCGGTGCCGCTTGCAGCGGTGACCGGCGCCGCCGCTAGAATCGGTAGCTCAGGCCGAAGCGAAAATCCTGCTCGCGCAGTTCGGCATGGTCGCGCGTGAACTGGCGTTCGCAGCCCTGCACGAACAGGGACATGCCGGCGGCGAGGCGGCGATCCAGGGCATAGGACACGCGCATCATCGCTTCGAGAATTTCCAGGTCGTCGAGGCTGTAGCCGGTTGCTTCGCCGTAGACGCTGATGCCTTGGCCGAGATCGAATTCGGACGATCCACCGATGCCGAATCCGTCGCGT
>JBFFJL010000475.1:0-3075 GCA_041555955.1 Nevskiaceae bacterium | reverse complement strand
TCGAAGAAGTAATCGATGATCTCGTCGATGACGGCCTCGTGAGTCGACGTGCCGTGCGGCTTGTGCCAACGGACCACGGCGTTCATGGCGTTGAAGACAGCAAGTACGACGATCTTGGGTTGGCAGCGGCGCAGACTCTTGTCGCGCATGCCTTCTTCGATGACCTCTGCGAGTCCGTCGAGCAGGATTCTGTGCGTGCGGGTGTGAAGCTCCAGCGTGGAGTTGCTGAAGGTGCTGGGTTGAATCGTGGCCAGACAACGACCGAACTCGGTATTCAACGCTTGGCCGTACGCGCGGGCTGCCATCCGGAACCGTTCACGGCCCGTGCCCGGAAACTGCCTGACCTCAGCCAGGATTCTGCGGTTGTCGTCAGAGGCCTTGTGCAGAATCTGGGCGATGATGTCGTCTTTGCTGCGGGCGTAGTGGTACAGCGCCGGTTTGGAAATGCTGAAGCGATCGGCCAGCTCGCTCAGCGCGGTTTCATGAACGCCGCGCTCGACAAAGAGTCGTGCGGCTTCGCGCAAGATGAGATCGCGTTTTTCGTCGAAGCAACCCTGTCGCGGATAGCTTGCGAAACGTTCGACCAAGCTGGACATGGGGATTCCTGACGGTGGCTCGACTGAGCTTGACAATCTACCAAACGGTAAGTAGTTTGTCATCCGATTAACGACCGGTAAGTAGATGCCGGGTTTCGACTCTCCCACTCATCACGGACCAGGAGCATCCCATGTCCCATGCAGTTCTCGTTGCTGGTGTCGGAATGATTCCGTTCACCAAGCCTGGCCAAAGTGAAGCGTATGACGTGATGGGGGCAAAGGCCGCCATCGCCGCACTCACCGATGCCGGGGTGCCGTACGAGCAAGTGCAGCAAGCCTTCGTCGGCTATGTTTACGGCGACTCGACCTGTGGACAGAAAGCCCTTTACCACGTGGGAATGACCGGCATTCCGGTCATCAACCTCAACAACAACTGCTCCACCGGGTCCAGCGCGCTGTTTCTGGCGCGACAGGCGATCGAAAACGGCAGCGCGGACTGCGTCATCGCACTGGGCTTCGAACAGATGCGGCCCGGCGCGCTCGGCAGCATCTTTGATGATCGCCCGGGCCCGCTGGATGACTTCAATGCGGTCTGTGACGAGCTGACCGATGCTCGTGAAGTTCCGATGGCACTGCGCCTGTTCGGCGCGGCAGGGAAAGTCCACATGGACAAGTACGGAAGCACCCTGGAGGACTTGGCGAAGATCCGCGCGAAGTCCAGCCGGCATGCGTCCCACAATCCGCTGGCCTTGTTCCGCGATGTCCTTACCCCGGAGCAGGTGCTGCAATCGCCTCCGGTCTGGCCCGGAGTGATGACGCGGCTGATGGCCTGTCCCCCGACCTGTGGCGGCGCTGCGGCGATCCTGGTTTCAGACCAGTTTGCCCGCAAGCACGGCCTGACGAACACGGTGCGGCTCACGGCGCAGGCCATGACCACCGACTTCCCCAGCACCTTCGACAGCCGCGACATGATGAAAGTGGTGGGGTACGACATGTCGCGCGAAGCGAGCCGGAAGGTCTACGAGGCTGCAGGAATCGGACCCGGCGATGTCGACGTCGTCGAACTCCATGACTGCTTTGCCCACAACGAACTCATTACCTACGAGGCGCTGGGGCTGTGTCCTGAAGGTGGAGCCCAGAAGTTCATTGCTGACGGTGACAACACCTATGGCGGCAAGGTCGTGACCAACCCTTCAGGCGGACTGCTTTCGAAAGGACATCCACTGGGCGCGACCGGGCTGGCGCAATGCTACGAATTGACGCAGCAGCTTCGCGGGCGTGCAGAGGCGCGTCAGGTCGAAGGGGCGAAAATCGCCCTGCAGCACAACCTTGGCCTTGGCGGCGCGTGCGTGGTCACGCTGTACCAGGCCTGAGGCGCGATCGAGATGATTGATCGAAAATTCATTGGCCATCGCTTTACGCCATCGAGCGTGGAAGTGGAGAAGGGGCAGCTGAAGTTTTTTGCCCTGGCCATCGGCACCACCGATCCGATCTATTTTGATGAAGCGGCCGCGCGTCAGGCCGGACATCCCGCCCTGCCGGCCCCGCCCACGTTCGCATTCAGTCTCGGCCTGGCTAGGCCGGACCCGTTCGACTGGATCAAGGAACTCGATATCGATCTCGGGCGTGTGCTGCATGGCGAGCAGCAATTCGAATATCTGGGCCAGATCTACGCCGGCGACGTCATTACGCTGCAGGCGGAAGTGGTTGATATCTACGACAAGAAGAACGGCGCACTGGAATTTCTGGTTCAGCGCACCACAGTGACCAACCAGCGTCAGGAACTGGTCGGAATCATGACCTCCAGCACGGTTGTCCGGAACTGAAGGAACTGATCATGAATCCTCCCAGCTTCGACTCGGTGCAGGTGGGCGACACGTTGCCTGCGCTGGAAAAGCCGCCGATCACCCGGCATACCCTGGCCTTATTCTGCGGCGCCTCGAACGATCACAACCCGATTCATGTCGACATCGATTTTGCCAAGGCCGCGGGGATGCCGGACGTCTTTGCGCACGGCATGCTGTCCATGGCGTATCTCGGTCAATTGCTGACGCACTGGGTGCCGCAAAGTGCGCTGCGATCATTCGCCGTGCGGTTCTCCGCCATCACGCAGCTCAAAGACAGAATCACCTGTCACGGTCGGATCACCGAGAAGTTCGTCGACAACGGTGAGCATCGCGCCAGGATTGAACTCAAGGCGGTCAATCAGGACAACGACGTCAAGCTCATTGGTGAAGCTGTCGTCGCGCTCGGTCATTAATTCGGGATATCACTCATGCAGAAACTCAAGGGAAAGGTCGCACTGGTCACCGGTTCCGGTCGGGGCATTGGGCAACAGATCGCGCTTCAGCTCGCAGCGTTTGGTGCGAAGGTCGTCATCAACGATCTTGACGAGGCTCCCGCACAGGAAACCGCAGAGATGATCCGCGCTGCCGGAGGCGAGGCGCTGGTCTGTGCCGGCAGCGTCACGGCGGCAGGGTTTGCAGAACGCTTCATCAATTCGGCGATTGAAGCCTTTGGCGATGTCCACATCATCGTC
>JBFFJL010000474.1:0-3079 GCA_041555955.1 Nevskiaceae bacterium | reverse complement strand
TAACAGGTTGCGAGGACGGACGATGACTGACAACATCATTTACAGCGTAGTGACGATTGTCACGCCGGTTGGGCCCGGTGACGCTGCCCCTCAGATCGAGATCCCACCGAAGAGCATGGTCGCAGAGACGATCGTCGATCCTGCCGGGAAGAGCGACGAAACGGTCGCTATGGCGATCTGCCGGGATGCCTGCAGGGTGAACAGCGTGAAGCTGTTTAAGCAGATGAATGACATCATGTACCCGACGCCGCCGGACCAGTTCCCTGAGATCGACGACGTGCTCCCCAAGGAAGAAAAGAAGTTCCTGATATGAGCGTGGTAAAGCTGCCGCCAAAAGAGTTGACCCTCTGCTACAATGACGGTCTACTCGCAGGACGCGCCGGGAAGCCGGACCATGAGTGCCCCTACAAAGGGGTGGACGACAAGACCCGTGAGCGAATGAAGCATTGGCTCATGGGGCACCGATCGGGATCGAAGTACCTCGATGACCCGAAACTCCACATCCCGTCCCCCTAAAACACATAGGATCTCGTCATGAAATATTTTTTCGCCGCCGTTTTCGTCGTCACCCTCTATCTTACCGCAATTGGCGGCTATGCCTATGCACAGGGCGCGCCGCAGCAACAGTGCGACAAGACCGACAACATCGTGAAGTTTCTCGCTGAAAAGCACGGCGAGCTTGCTGCAAGCGCACTTCACGCCAATCAGTTCGTGTATGTGATCTATATCAATCCTGAAACACAATCTTGGACGATCCTCGGCGAGCGTCCCGACGGCGTTTCATGCTTTCTTGCCGCTGGCGACGGTGTTTCAACGCCTCGACCCTACTTGGGCCCTTCCCTGTAGGCATTCTTTAGTGGACGAACCTTCCCCTTCTCAATTTCAGAGAGCCAAAAACCATGTCTAAATGCTCAGATGCGGAGATACTCGAAACCTTACGTGCCGTTGCTAACACATCAAACCACGAAGAGGCTGGGGCCCTGATAGGGATCAACCGGCGCACCGTCGGCAACAGGATCAAGGATGCCGAAATAAGGGGCCTCGTATGGCCTCCAAAGGAGCCCTTTGAACATGATGAGCTACCAGACGAGATCGACCTTACCGCGCTTGTGGCGCGCCGCAAGGCACAATTTGCGAAGAAGCAAAAGGCTGAGCTCGCGCGTCGCCTTATTGGCGTCAAAATCTCGATTGACGGCCCGATTGGTATCCTACACATGGGCGATCCTCACGTTGACGATGATGGTACTGACATTGCCAAGCTGGAAGCAGATACGACACTATGTCGCGAAACGGAGGGTCTGTTTGCGGCCACGGTGGGCGATCTGCAAAATAACTGGATCGGAAGGCTCGCTCGGCTCTACGCAGAACAGAGTACATCGGCTGCGGAAAGCTGGGCTCTGACTGAATGGCTGGTCAACAGCGTGACGTGGCTCTACATGATCGGCGGCAATCATGACTGCTGGAGCGGCGCTGGCGACCCTCTGAAGTGGATCACGAAGCACTCCGGCACGCTATTCGAGAACCATTCGGCCCGCCTCAACCTGAAGTTCCCCTCCGGCGCGGAGATCCGCGTAAATGCCCGCCATGACTTCTCCGGTCACTCCATGTGGAACCCGGCTCACGGCATTGCCAAGGCAGTGCAGATGGGTTGGCGCGATCACATCCTGACATGCGGCCACAAGCACATTTCCGGCTACCAAATCCTGAAAGATCCCAACTCGAAACTGGTGTCACACGCCATCCGGGTTGCCGGGTACAAGACCTTCGACCGATACGCGACTGAGAAGGGTTTGCCGGACCAAACGGTGTCTCCGTCGGTCATCACGGTCATCGATCCGTACAAAGATGATAGTGACGCCGGTCAAGTTACGGTATATCATGATGTTGAAGAGGGCGCAGAGTTCCTTAAATGGAAAAGATCAAAACAATTCTGAAATGCTTGGCTTGCGGCCAGCGCCATATGTTCGATAATCCGCCCGGACCTGTGGAATGTGTGTGCGGATCTCACTATTTGGAGTGGACTTCCTACAATGCTTGGAAAAATCAGCGAAGAAGCAGTCAAACTCATCACGGGCGACCGGCATGACCAGCACGGTCATTTTGTCGAGAGCTTCCAGACGATCGCGAACCTCTGGAGCTCGTATCTCGGCGTCGTAATCCGGCCAAATCAGGTTGCGCTCATGATGGCGCTACTGAAGATTGCACGAAGCCGTGCAAATCCCTCAAAACGGGATAATTTCGTCGACATGGTCGGCTATGTCGAGCTGGGAAGTGCTCTTGCGAGCATGGTATTCCCCCCAAAGAGCCCTGAAGAGCCCGTGAGCGGCGAGCCGGACCCGGCAGTCATGGCGGCAATGGCCGGGAACGATCGGCCACCGCAATGAGCTTCATCGCCGACATATCCTACGAAGACCTGCTTCGGCTGCGGAAGGTTGTCAGAAAGGTGTGGATGGCATATCATCCGCCGCACCTACAGACCGACAAAGAAGCCGACAAGCTGATTGAGAGCTTCGGGCCGGTCGTTCAACAGCGCATCATCGATCACGACATAGTGTAAAGAAAGGAACACGCTATGACCAAACTTCGAGACTTTCAAGGCAAGGTCCAAACCGTTGGCTTCTATACTGCCGACATCGCCACCGCCTACGAACCCATTTGGGACCAAGGCGGAGCCTATACCTTCCCGATTGCCGCCGGAGTGCAGCTTTCCGTTGCTTCCGACGACGCGGCAGACGCTGCTGCCGGTACCGGCGCTCGTACCGTTCGCGTCAAGGGCTTGCTCCCCACAGGTGCGGCCTTTGAGGAAGACGTCATCCTGAACGGCGTGACCGAAGTGGCGCTCGCCAATGCCCTCGTTATGGCGGTCAACAGCATCGAAGTGCTGACTGTCGGCTCTGGCGGGCAAAACGCTGGCAACATCTATGTCGGTGACGGCGTCTTCACGGCGGGCGTCCCTGTGGAGAAGTTCTGCAAGATCCTCGACTTCAAGGGCAGGTCGGCGCAGGGTATCTACTCCTTCCCGTCGAACAGCGAGGTCTTCTTCCACGGCTTGAACGCTGGCGCTGGCCTCACGGTCGGC
>JBFFJL010000473.1:0-3081 GCA_041555955.1 Nevskiaceae bacterium | reverse complement strand
TTCGGCTCTGGTCGAAGGCGATGCCGAAGCCACCAGCCTGTTCCTGTACGACGCCAGGACGCAGCACGTCATCGAACGCAAGGTACCGGTGCGCTTCGTCACCGACACCCACGCGGTGCTCGGCACGACCTTGCCGCCGGGCAGTCAGGTGGTGATCACAGGCGCCGCCTATCTGCGTGATGGCGACGCCGTCCGCATCGTCGACTGAGCCGGATCGCCGACCATGCGCATCTCCGAATTCGCGGTACGCAACGTCCCGTTCATGATCGTCGTGTTTCTGCTGATGATCGCGGTCGGCATATCCTCGTGGCTGAACATTCCCCGCACCGAAGATCCACACTTCCCGATCTCGGCATTCCAGATCGTCGCCGTATACCCGGGCGCAGACCCGATCGAGATCGAGCGTCAGATCGTCGAGCCGATCGAAGACGTGATGAACACGCTCGACGACGTCAAGGACATGACTTCGACCTCGGATGATTCGCTGGGCATCGTCAGAATCGAATTCGAGGGCGACGTCGACGTCGACAAGAAGTACGACGAAGTGACGCGCGAACTGGCCGCGATCGAACGCAGCTTCCCGGCGGGCCTCGCCGATCTGAAGGTGCACAAGATCAACCCGGGCAACGTCAACATCGTGCAGATCGCACTGGTGTCGGACTCGGCGTCATGGCGCACACTGGAAGATGCCGCCGAGGACCTCAAGGACCAGATCGAACGTATCCCCGGCATCCGCGAAGCCGAAGCCTGGGCCTATCCGCAGCGCGAACTGCGGGTTGAACTCAATCTCTCGCGCATGGCCGAGCTGAACCTGCGCACACCGCAGGTGCTGCAGTCGATTGCCGGCCGCAACACCAACGTTCCGGGCGGCGCGGTCGAACTGGGCGCGCGCCGCTTCAATCTGAAAACCACCGGCAGCTACCGCTCGATCGACGAAGTGCTCGAGACCGTCATCGGCGGCACCGGCGACGCGCTGGTGCGCGTGCGCGACGTCGCGCGGGTCGAGTGGGATCATGGTCCACTCGACTACACCGCACGCCTCGATGGCCATCGTGCGGTCTGGGTTACCGCCAACCAGAAAACCGGCGAGAACATCTTCGTCACCGTAGCGGCGATCAAGCAGGCGCTCGACGCCTTCCGGCCGACCCTGCCGGCCAATGTGCAGATGGTCAAGGCTTTCGACCAGTCAAAGAACGTTGCCAAGCGTCTTGATCGCCTCAGCGCCGACTTCCTGATCGCGATCATCCTGGTCTCGATCACGCTGCTGCCGCTGGGCCTGCGCGCCGCCGGCATCGTCATGGTGTCGATCCCGCTGTCATTGATGAGTGGCCTCGCGGCGCTGTACTTCACCGGCTTCTCGCTGAACCAGCTGTCGATCGCCGGCTTCGTCGTCGCGCTCGGCCTGCTGGTCGACGATTCGATCGTCGTGACCGAAAACATCGCGCGCCATCTGCGCCTCGGCTATGGCCGCGATCAGGCGGCGATCCTGGCGACGCGACAGATCTCGCTGGCGGTACTGGGCTGTACCGCGACCCTGCTGTTCGCGTTCCTGCCACTGCTGGAACTGCCCGGCAACGCGGGCAAGTTCATCCGCTCGCTGCCCGCCTCGGTGGTCTTCACCGTTGCCGCGTCGCTGTTCGTGGCGCTGACGATCATTCCGTTTCTGGCCTCACGCATCCTGCCGCGCGAGGAATCCGCAGAGGGCAACCGCTTCCTGCGCGGTCTGATGCATCTGATTCACACGATCTACTCGCCGCTGCTGCAACGCGCGCTGGCGCGCCCCAAGACCACCGTGCTGTTGTCGACTCTTGCCGTCGTCGCCAGCTTTTCGCTGATCCCGATCATCGGCGTCGGCATGTTTCCCAAGGCCGACACCGCGCAGTTCATGATCCGCGTGACCTTGCCCAACGGCAGCAGCATCGCCGCGACCGATGCGATCCTGCGCGAGGCCGAATCCGTGCTGGGCACGCACCCGGAGGTCGAGCACGTGATGTCCAACCTCGGCCGCGGCAACCCGCAGATCTACTACAACGTGTTCCAGAAGGAGTACGCCGCCAACGTCGCCGATCTGTTTGTGCAGCTCGAAGCCTTCCACGGACCAGCGACCCGCCGCCTGCTGGACCGGATCCGCACCGAGCTGGACGCCATTCCCGGCGCCGAAATCGTGGTCAAGGAATTCGAGAACGGTCCGCCGCTGGAGGCCCCGATCGCGATTCGCATCATCGGCCCGGACCTGGGCGTGCTGCGTCATCGGGCCGCTGAGGTCGAGCAGCTGATGCAGGCGACGCCCGGCACGCGTGACGTCAGCAATCCGCAGCGCCGTGCACGCATCGACCTGGCACTGAACGTCGACACCACCAAGGCCGGCCTGCTCGGCGTCAGTCCGCTGGAGCTGGACCAGACCGTGCGTCTGGCCGTCGCCGGGCTCGATGCCGGCGAGTTCCGTGAAGTTGACGGCGACAGCTACCCGATCGTGCTGCGCGCGCCGCTGTCCGGTCGCGCCAGTCTCGATGCACTGCAGGGCCTGCACGTGGGCACCGCCAGCGGCGCACAGGTGCCGCTGGATCAGCTGACCCGCATCGAGCTGACGGAATCGCCGACGATGATCTACCGCCGCGATCGTGAGCGCGCGGTGCTGCTGACCGCCTACACCGAAACCGGCTACAACACCGAACGCGTCACCAACCGCGTGCTGGAGCAGTTGGCCGCGCTCGACTGGCCGGACGGTTATCGCTACGTTGCCGCCGGTGAAGTCGAAAGTCGCGAAGACAGCTTTGCCGGCTTCGGCACCGCCATCCTGGTCGCGGTGTTCGGCATTCTCGCCGTGTTGGTGCTGGAGTTCGGCAGCTTCAAGTCGACCCTGATCGTGGCCACCGTGGTGCCGCTGGGGGTCATGGGCGGCATCCTGATGCTGATGGCGACCGGCGGCGTGCTCAGTTTCACCGCGATGATCGGCTTCATCGCCCTGACCGGCATCGAGATCAAGAACTCGATCCTGCTGGTGGACTTCACCAATCAGCTGCGTCAACAGGGCAAACCGCTGGACGAGGCAATCGCCGAAGCCGGCGAGATCCGCTTCCT
>JBFFJL010000472.1:0-3094 GCA_041555955.1 Nevskiaceae bacterium | reverse complement strand
GGGTGTCTTGGTGCGCGCGCCGGTGCATTGGGCGGTTGCAGTGACCGGCATTGCCGGTCCCGGTGGCGGCACTGCGGACAAGCCGGTCGGTACCGTGTGGATCGCCTGGGCCGAGCGTGGAGGACAGACGCTGGCGCAGCCGTTCCTGTTCGACGGTGATCGTGCGGCGATCCGCGCACAGAGCGTGCGCGCGGCTCTCGGTGGTCTGCTGCAGCGACTGACCGGAGACGGCGCATCATCCTGAGCGGAATGACATGCATCTGAACCGCTTGTTCTTCGCGCTGTGGCCGGATGCCGCCGTGCGTTCAGCAGCCGCTGAGGCGGCGCGCGGCGTGCGCATTCGCATGCCGCCGGGCGGGCATCCGACTCCGGTGGAGCAGTATCACGTCACGCTGCTGTTTCTGGGCGGTGCCCTGAGTGACGCGCAGGAGGCCGCCGCGCGGCAGGCAGCGAGTCGTGTCAAGGTGCCGCCGTTCGAATGGGTGCTCGATCATGCGGGTAGCTTTCGCGCGGGTCGTCGAGTGCCCTGGTGGCTTGGCGCCCACGCAGAACCATCCGAGCTGCGCCTGCTGAATGAACGCCTGCGGCACGCAATGCAGACCGTCGGCATCGCACTTGAGCGCAGCCGCTTTGTCCCGCATCTGACGATTCAGCGCGGGGCAGAGCAGTCGCTTCCAAAGACCGCCATTGCCCCAATTCTCTGGGTGGCGAGTGAATTCGTCCTGGTGCGCAGTCGACTCGACAGCGAGCCCCTCGGCTACGAGATCATCGCGCGCTGGGCTCTGGACGGGGCCGCGGATGCTGAACGTGAGCCGCCGGATCAGCTGTCGCTGTGGTAGGCCACGCTAAGGGCGACGCTGTGATTCGAAAAATGCCCAGATCGCCTGGGTGCCATTGAAATCTTCCGCGACGCGGCCGAGGTTGAACGGCGAAATCGCCGGCGACCACTGCGGCCAGGTATGGCCACCGCCTTCGACTGAATAGAGCGCGGTGTCACCTGCACAGCTGACGCCATGGGAAATGATGGTCCGTGTGCCGTCGGCGGCGGTGTCCGGCACGTCTTCCAGATCTGCAGCAGACGGATCACAGTCGTTGATCTGTCCCCAGAATCTGAACGTTTCCTGCGCTGACATCAGTCCCAGTCCGCCGTTGTACCAGACATACAGGTCGCTGGTGCCGAGAGTCAGCATCATCGGCATGGTCTGCCCGGACGCGCAGGCGCGGGCGTGCGAGGGGCGCATCGATGCGGCTACCGAGGCGACGGCAGCGATCAGTTCGGGGCGTTCGCAGGCCAGGCGGGTCGCCATGAACCCGCCGTTGGACATGCCGGCAACGTAGATACGCGTCGGGTCAAGCGCATAACGTGCCGTGGCTGTCTCGATCACTTTGGCCAGATAGCCGACGTCGTCGGCGCCGGTGGCCGATTCCGGGTCATCGTTCCAGCGTTGGTTCCGGCCCTCGGGGACGATGGCCCAGGCGCCGGTCGCGGCGACCAGATCGCCAATGCGCGTGGCATTGGCAATGTCCTCGGCGGTGCCGGTGGCGTAGTGCAGCAGAATGATGACCGGCGCAGGTTCAACAGGATCGGCAAGTGGTCGGATATACAGCGCCCGACGCCCGACGCCCTCGTGTTCGACGGCTTCTTCGAAGGCGATCGTACCTTCGGTTGGGAACAGGTAACTGTGCTGCAGCCGTGCCAAGCCGATCTCCAGTTGTTCCTGGGCCTGCTGCCAACCCTCGGTCAGGTTGGTCTGCAGAGTCTGCAACGAGTCTTCGAGATTGCCCTGCAGCGTCTGCAGCGATGTCTGCATGTTGCCCTGCAGCGTTTGCAGGTTATTCTGCAGCGTCTGCAGCGTGCTGGCGAGGCTCGCCGCGGCACTGCCTGAATACAGGGCGAAGCAGATGGCCACAGAGAAAAGCGAGTGACAGCGCACGAAAACCCCCAGTGAATGCAACGGTTCCGTCGATTATGTACCGAAATTGATGTAGGAATGTTGCATAACAGGTTGATTTATCGTCACTCAATGCGGAGTCCGCAGCAGGGCAGGTGATCGGCGAAGGTCTGTGGGAGAATGCGCGACTCAGAGAGCACCGATCGGCCGCTGCGGGATCGTACGAGACCAAAACGGGAGGGCCCCGCCAGCCGATCGGCTTTCCGCCGCAGGCTCAGGTAATGAGACAGTGGCCGGGCATACTGATGTCGACCCCCTTTTCAACAGATCGAAACGCAATGGACGAAAACCGCAAAAAAGCTCTGGAAGCCGCGCTGAGCCAGATCGAACGTCAGTTCGGCAAGGGCGCGATCATGAAGATGTCGCCGGATGGCTTCGTGCCGGATGTCGAAGTCATTTCCACCGGTTCGCTGAATCTGGACTCCGCGCTGGGCATCGGCGGCTTGCCGCGCGGTCGCGTGGTCGAGATCTACGGCCCGGAATCGTCGGGCAAGACCACGCTGACGCTGCACGTGATTGCCGAGTGCCAGAAGGCCGGCGGCGTTGCCGCATTCATCGACGCCGAGCACGCGCTGGACGTCAAGTACGCCGCCAAGCTCGGCGTCAAGGTCGAGGATCTGGTGATCTCGCAGCCGGATACCGGCGAGCAGGCGCTGGAAATCTGCGACATGCTGGTGCGCTCCAACAGCGTCGACATCGTCGTCATCGACTCGGTCGCGGCGCTGGTGCCGAAGGCCGAAATCGAAGGCGAGATGGGGGACTCCAGCGTCGGCGTGCAGGCGCGCCTGATGTCGCAGGCGCTGCGCAAGCTGACTGGCAACATCTCGCGCTCCAAGTGCATGGTGGTGTTCATCAACCAGATCCGCATGAAGATCGGCGTGATGTACGGTTCACCCGAAACCACCACCGGCGGCAATGCGCTGAAGTTCTATGCTTCGGTGCGTCTGGACATCCGTCGCACCGGTGCAATCAAGAAGGGCGATGAGGTCATCGGCAACGAAACCCGCGTCAAGGTCGTCAAGAACAAGATGGCACCGCCGTTCCGCGAGGCGCATTTCGAGATTCTGTACAACGAAGGCATCTCCAAGCTCGGCGAGTTGATCGATCTGGGCGTGCAGAACGGTCTGGTCGACAAATCCGGT
>JBFFJL010000471.1:0-3099 GCA_041555955.1 Nevskiaceae bacterium | reverse complement strand
GTTATGATTATCATCATCGGGTTCATATGGAACAGAAAACTTTCAGATGAGGTCATAGAGCGCAAGCGCGCCGAAAAAAAAGCCTGCGATCGTGGGTTTGCATCGCAAATCTGAGGTAATTGCAGACGCCACCCCGGGGAATACCCGGGGCTGCGAGCCCGCGGGTCATCCGCGCTGCGTCATCCACTGTTCCAGAATGACCCGCGCGGCCTGGCCGTCGCGATCGCCCTTGCGCACGCGGCGGCTCATGTGTCCGCCGGCGCGCGCATCGCGCAGGATGTCATCGGCAGCGCGCGAACTGTAGCGTTCGTCGACCAGGTGCACCGGGAGTTTGGTGCGGTGATGCAGCGATTCGGCGAAGCGCCGCGCCGCTGCCGTGATCGGCTGCTCTGAGCCATCTTCGTTCAGTGGCAGACCCACGATCAGTGCGGTGGGGCGCCATTGCGACACCAGTCGTACGATCGCCGGCCAATCGCCGTTCTGCAAGGTCGGGACCGGCCGTGCACTGCCGGTGAATTCGTCGCCGACAGCGGCTCCGATCCGCTTGAAACCGAAATCGAAGGCGAGGTAGAGCGACATGCCCCGCAGTTTCCCGGTTCCCGGCCACACTTTCCAGTCAGGGCCACAGGAATAATGAGCACTGGCGCTCAATCCGACAAAAATTGGCGCAGTTCGGGCGATTCCGCCTAGGAGCGTGGGCAGTAGAAACACGCGCGGCTGCGACTTCGCCCTTTCGGTCATCTTCGGTACCGATTTTGGGCCAATAGTCCCTGCTATTGCCCCAAAATCGTCATCCGAACCTGCCTCGAAAGGGCTTTGCCTCGCCTGCGCGGTTCCTACCGCCCGCGCTCCTAGGCGTGTCCGGCTTCGCTGCTGATCTGGGTGACGTCAACGCCAAGCAGGCGCGTCGCCGCCTGCCATCGCTCATCTGCCGGGACCCGGAACAGGACCTGATCATCCAGCGGCGTATTGAGCCAGGCGTTGTGCATCATTTCCGCCTCGAGCTGACCCGCGTCCCAGCCGGCGTAGCCGAGGACGACAAAAAACTCCTTGGGACCTTCACCCTTGCCGATCGCACCGAGAATGTCGCGCGAGGTGGTGATATAGAGGCCTTCTTCCAGCGGCAGGCAGGATTCCCAGCCGCCTGGTTCCCGATGGATCACAAAGCCGCGCTCGGGCTGGACCGGGCCGCCCCAGTAAACGATGGCATCACCATCGACCTCGGCATGCTCAAGGCCCATCTGTTCCATCATCTCGGACAGGCGCAGGTCGGTCGGGCGGTTGATCACCAGACCGACCGCGCCGTTGTCGCCGTGCTCGCACAGCAGTGACACGGTGTGATTGAAATTCTCGTCCTGCAGTCCCGGCATGGCGACGAGAAACTGGTTCTTGAGTGAGTCCGTCGTCTCGTTCATGCCTTCAGTATCGGTCGAGGGGGACACTCAGACAAGGCCGGTCATCCGTCCGAATGGGGCAGTTCGGCCGCTGCGTCCGGCTCGGCAAGCCGCTGCAGGACGGCACCGGCGGCGATGCCGGTGGCAACACCGAACGCCAGTGCGGCGGTCATCAGGGGCGGCAGCAGGCGCAACAGGCCGGAATGCGGGACAAACACGGTGTATGCGGTCACAAATTGCAGACTCATGTGAGCGAGCGCGGACAGCACCGACAGTCCCAGTGCAGAAAGGTGCCAACTCGGCAGAACGCGATTCCAGACACTGGCGGCGGCCAGAACCGTCAAGCTGCCGGCGGCACCTGATGCGGATAACCAGAAGCCCGGCGTCATGAAACTGCCCACCAGCAGGCTGCCGACGATGACGCGCAGCAGAGCCACCCACAGCGCCGCGCGCAAGCCATGGCGCAGCAACACGATCAAGGTGACGACATTGGCCAGGCCGGGCTTGACCCCGGGAATCGGGGACGGAAAGCCGGCTTCCAGTACATGAATGACGATCGCCAATGCAGCGAAGCCCGCAATGATGCGATCGTCGCGATCGGCCGTCAGCATGACTGCGCTCATGCTCAGAAGCTCACTGCATCAAGGGCTTCACTGCCATGGCCGGACAGCGTGATGCTGACCCGACTCGGCAGGCAGGCCGCGGCATCGCCACTGTGCGACAGCCAGCCGCTGTGCACACAGATCTGGTTGCGACAGGGGCTCATGCTGAAGCGTACGCGGCCCGCTTCGATCGTCAGCAGTAGCGGTCCGCGGCGCCCTTCGATCGTCAGCGTGCGATCGACCTGCAGCGGGTAGCGGCCGACAGCGGTGCCGGCGACGCGGACTTCGACCGTATCGGCGGCCACGGCCGGCTGCCAGAAGCGCGCATACAGTCCACCGACGCAGGCCGCGGCCAGGGTGACCGCCAGCACATCGCCGCGGGTCACGACGCCGGCCCGGTTTCCACCGTGCGCGCGCGGATGCCCTCGGCAAAATTCAGCCGCTGCGCGAGTCTCGGGGTGGCCAGTACCTGGCCGTCGGTGTCCACTACCAGCACCTTGTCCAGCGCCAGCGCATAAGCCAGCTGTTGCCAGCCGTCGGTGCCGGCAACAAACAGGGCGGTACTGGCTGCGTCGGCGGCAGCGCCGCTGTCCGCGACGACGGTGACTGACGTCAGGCCACGTGACGGGGTGCCGGTGCGCGGGTCGAGAATATGGTGAAAGCGCTGGCCCTCGAACTCGAAATAGCGTTCGTAGTCCCCGCTGGTGATGACGGCTTCGTCGCCTTCGATGTCCAGCGTGGCCAGTAAACGATGCTGGATGTCCGGACGTGGGTGGCGGATACCGATGCGCCAGGCGCGTTCGCCACGGCGACCGGCCGCGTGCAGATTGCCTCCGGCGTTGACGATGGCGTTCGGATATCCGCTTTCGCGCAGCTGCCGGATTGCCAGATCGGTGGCGTCGCCTTTGGCGATGGCGCCGAAATCCAGCTGGATTCCGGGTGCCGGGCCATAGGTGCCCCCCGCCGTGGGCAGGGCCGGCGCGTCGGCCAGGATCTGCAGCTGACTGTTGATCACCTCGTCCGAGGGCGGCGTGCTGCGGAAATGCGTCTCGTCGTCGAAACCCCAGAGTTTGACCAGTGCGCCGATGCGCGCGTCGAAGCGG
>JBFFJL010000470.1:0-3101 GCA_041555955.1 Nevskiaceae bacterium | reverse complement strand
GGACGAATACACGGACAGGTGTCCGGCGGGTAGCTGTTGAGCGTCGCAATAGAGTTTCAGGAAGGTGCCAATGTCTCACTATCTCTTTCTTTGGAATCCTGAGAAGGACGAGTACTCGTTTCACAACTACGCCGAGGTTCTAAGCAATGCAGCGACTGGCAAACCATACGTAACAAGATGGATTTGTCCTTCAAAGCGGCCACAACCTGGTGACGTGGCCTACATGCAGAGAACCGGCCCAAAAGACAATGGCTTATTCGCGCGCGGGGTTGTCAAGCAGGGGGCACACATAGGAGATGACGGCATGCAGGTCGTCAAATTGATCCTCGAAGAGTTCTTGCCAATCGGAAGCGAGATTCCACGAAAGACGATCGTGTCGCAATCTAAATACAAGGGAACGTGGAGCCCCATGGCTTCGGGTAATGTAGTCCCGGACGAGATTCTGGAAGCTATTGAAAGTCTATGGCCGGAGGTGGTCGCGACATCAGTACGCGCGTCGAGGCCTTTACAGAAGATGTCTACGGCAGAGGCAGTCGCCCTCGAGTTCGAGAGCGGGGTTAGAACAGCTCTCATGTCTTCAGCTGAGCAGCGTCAGGCGCGTCTCGCGCACGCTTCAGTCAGGCCTAAAACTGTGCAAGTCACAACCACGGTCTTTGTCCGCAATCCAGATGTCGCAGCAGAGGTTCTATCTCGCGCAAACGGTCGGTGTGAGGCTTGCGCTCAGCCGGCACCATTCATCCGAGCTTCGGACGGAACGCCGTACCTTGAGGTTCATCATCGAGTTCGGCTATGTGATGGCGGAGATGACATCGTTAGCAATGCTCTCGCTGTCTGTCCCAATTGTCATCGCAAGTTTCACTTCGGCGCAGAAGTCGCCCAACCATCGCTTCCTGGCGACGTCCCAGCCTTCGCTGCCTCGTCGCTACGGCCGGGCCGCGCCTGAAGCGCGGCGTTACGCAACCATCCGCGACCGTCGTCTTCCGGCGCAAAGTTGACGTATCGCAAACCGAACGCTGCGACGAATGCCTCGCGCTACCCGCGACGCGTCTGAATCGGCACGCCGGATTTCAGCGTCAGGGTCACTGGCGTCTTCTCGGCAATCTCCAGCAGGCGCTGCCACTGTGTTTCGTCGAGTGTGGAGTCTTCGCTGATCAGCTGACGGTCGATGCGCGTTTCGCCTTCCTTGTTCTTGAACAGCTGCAGGTCCACGCGCAGTTTGCCCAGCGGCCACTGTTTGCGTTCGGCATACATGCGCAGGGTGATCGCGGTGCAGGCGCCGAGGCTGGACAGCAGCAGGTCGTAGGGCGCGGGGCCGGCATCGCCGCCGCCGGCTTCGATGGGCTCGTCGGCGATCAGACGATGCGTGCCGGTGACGATGTCGTGCCGGTAGGACGGCGTGGCCGAGCTGACGCTGACGCTGGCGCTGGATATCTGTTTCATCTGCAGGGCTCCAGTTTCGAGGGGTTCAGCTCATCCACGGTGGCGGCGGGGCGATCAGACGCTCGCCGTCGTAGCCGTGGACTTCGCCGAAGCCGACGCCGGCGTTCCAGTCGCGCGTGGCCTGGGTGATTTCTTCTTTGGTGCGGGCGACGAAGTTCCACCACAGCAGCGGTTGTTCCGGGAACGGTTCGCCGCCGATCAGCAGCAGGCGCATCGGCCCGTTGCTGCGGATATCGATGTGATCGCGGCCGGGCGGCAGCACTAAGAGCGTGCCAATCGCCAGCGCTTCGCCGTCGATCTGCGCGGCGGCGTCGAGCATCAGCACGGCGTGCTCGAAGTCCGGGCGCAGCGGCAGCCGGGCTTCGCCGCCGCTGGTGGTGTGGACATCGATGCCGATCGACGGGGTGTAGAGCTGCACCGGCGAGCGCTCGCCCAGCATCTCGCCGGTCAGCACGGTGACCTGCAGGCCGCCGCGATTGAAGCCGGGGATGTCCGGAAAGTGTTCGAACGCGGGTTCGATATGGCGGTGCGATTCCGGCAACGCGATCCACAGCTGCGCGCCGTGCATCAGCGGCGAGCGTTCGACCGGCGATTCCTCGGAATGCGCGATGCCGCGTCCGGCCGTCATCAGATTGATCTGGCCGGGGCGGATGATCTGTTCGTAGCCGAGGCTGTCGCGATGCAGGATCTCGCCGGCGATCGGCCAGGTGAAGGTCTGCAATCCGATATGCGGATGCGGGCCGACGCGCATGCCCATGCCGTGGGTGACATCCAGCGGGCCGAAGTGGTCGAGGAAGCACCAGGCGCCGACGGTGCGCTTCTGGCGCGCCGGCAGCGCCCGGCGGATGGGCATGCCTTCGCCGAGCACGCTGTCGCGGGTGGCGATGGTCTGACGATCAGCGTGGTTGCTCATGACAGGCTTCCTTGTCGTGTCGGCCTCAGGCGGCCAGTGTGCCGTTGCGATAGTCGGCGAGCGCCTGCTCGATTTCTTCGCGCGTGTTCATCACGAACGGACCGTACTGTACGACCGGTTCGCCCAGCGGTCGCGCCGCGATCAGCACCGCACGAACCCCGTCGTTGCCGGCTAGCAGTTCGACCCTGTCGCCGTCACCGAGGACGCCGGCACTGAACTGAGGCACCGCTTTGCCGTCGACGCTCACGCTGCCTTCGTAGACATAGATGAAGGCGTTGTAGCCGGCGTGGACCGGATGGGTGAAACCACCGCCGGCCGGAAGGCTGATGTCCAGATACAGCGGGTCGGTCGCCAGCGTATCCGGTGCCGGATTGATCGGGCCGGAGGTCTGCTGTTCGCCGATCTTCAGCGTGCCGGCGATGACCTTGACCGCGCCACCGTCGGCGAGCGCGACCTGCGGGATCTCGGCGGCCGGAATGTCGCGGTACGACGCCGGCTTCATCTTTTCCTTCGACGGCAGGTTGATCCACAGCTGGAAGCCGCGCATGCGTCCGGACTCCTGCTGCGGCATCTCCGAGTGGATGATGCCGCGCGCCGCGGTCATCCACTGCACGCCACCGCTCTTGAGTTCGCCGACGTTGCCCATGTGATCCTGATGCCGCATGTGGCCGTCGATCATGTAGGTCACGGTTTCGAAGCCGCGATGCGGATGCGGCGGGAAGCCGGCGATGTAGTCGTCCGGGTTTTC
>JBFFJL010000469.1:0-3105 GCA_041555955.1 Nevskiaceae bacterium | reverse complement strand
GTGACGATGGCCGGAACCACGCCGGGCAAGGGCTTCGTGCACGAACCGGGCTTGGTGGCCGTCACGCCGGGGAGCGGGCTGATCATGATGCCGCCGGTTTCGGTCTGCCACCAGGTGTCGACAATCGGCAGCTTCTGCTTGCCGATGACCGTGTGGTACCACATCCAGGCTTCGGGATTGATCGGCTCGCCGACGCTGCCGAGCAGGCGCAGCTTCGACAGGTCGTATTTCTCCGGCCATTCGTCGCCCAGCTTCATCAGCGCCCGAATGGCTGTCGGCGCGGTATAGAAAATCGTGACGCCGTGATCCTGGCAGATCTTCCAGAAGCGTCCTGCGTCCGGCACGGTCGGGGCTCCCTCGTACATCAGGATCGTTGCGCCGTTCGACAGGGGGCCGTAAGCGACATAGGAGTGCCCGGTGATCCAGCCAACGTCGGCGGTGCACCAGAACACATCGTCGTCGCGCAGGTCGAATACCCACTGACAGGTCACGGTCGCGCCGAGCAGATAACCGCCGCTGGAGTGCTGGATGCCCTTGGGCTTGCCGGTCGAGCCGGAGGTGTAGAGCAGGAACAGCGGATGTTCGGCGTCGACCCATTCCGGATCACAGCTGGCAGCTTGTTCGGCAATCAGCGTGTGCCACCAGATGTCGCGATCCGGATCGAAGCTAACGGGGTGGCCGGTGCGCTTGAGGACCAGCACATGACTGATCGAAGCGCAGCCTGCGGTGAGGGCTTCGTCTGCCGCTTTCTTCAGCTCGACGATGTGCCCCGCACGGTGCCCGCCATCGGCGGTGATCAGGAGTTTGGCCCCGGCGTCCTCGATGCGATCTCTCAGCGATGATGCGGAGAAGCCCCCGAACACCACCGAGTGAATGGCGCCAATACGCGCGCAGGCCTGCATCGCCATCACCGCTTCGGGCACCATCGGAAGGTAGATCACGACGCGATCGCCCCTGCCGATCCCCAGCGACTTCAGCGCATTGGCGAGCTTGCACACCTCGCGGTGCAACTGTTTGTAGGTGTAGGTGGCGACGTCGCCCTGTTCGCCTTCGAAGCGGATCGCGATCTTGTCGCCGCGCGCGCCCAGATGACGGTCCAGACAATTGGCCGACACATTGAGGCGGCCGTCCGCGAACCAGCGGAAATTCGGCGCCTGCGTGGCGTCCAGCGCTTCGGTGAACGGCGTTTGCCAGCTCAGCTCCTTGCGCGCGAGACCGGCCCAGAAGCCGACATGATCCATTGCGGCCGCGGCGTGCAACGCGGCAAGGCCCTCGGCGTCGAGCCGGGCCAGTGCAACGAAGTCGGATGGCGGCGCAAACAGCCGCGTTTCGGTGAGTACTGAGTGAATGTTGTCTGAGCTCATCGCTGCCTCCTCAGGATTTCCGATTGACGGGAAGTTCTTCGGTTTGTCGGAGAGCTTATGTCACGAGGCAGGGCGCCGCGTCCACCGGCGCTGGCGCCCTGTATTCAGGCCCAAAATGAAGTCCGTGTCAATGATGTGTGTCAGGGGAAAGTGCATCGGGCTGGAGCAGAGTAAATTTGCGGAAAGGTTTTCGCCCTGTCGGTTAAAACTTACAGGTGAGGGTGGGGCTGAGACGTCGAAATAACAAATTCCCACGGAGGGGAGCCCGATGAAAAAGGCTTCGCATAACGGTAGCGCCGATGGCTTACAGGGCACGGCCCTGGCGCGAAAATGCCGCGAATGGTGTTGCACGCTCCAGATGCTGGTTACGGTATCTGTTCTGTTTGCAGCAAGTCCGGCTTTTGCCTTCAGCTATCTTTCCATCGCCGACGGTGATCTGTTTGAGCGTGCCGATGCCGTGGTTGGTGGGCGGATTGAAGCGCCGCCAGAGACGGCGCGCGGTGCCAGTGTGTACCGTCTGGCCGTTGACGAGGTCTATCGCGGGGCGGTGTATGGCAACCGGGTTCTGGTCAGCGTGCCGGGGACGCCGCCGGGCAACGGAGACTCCGGCGTCGTTGTCTCTGGTGCGCCCCGTTTCAAGGCCGGCGAACGGGTGCTGTTGTTTCTGCGGGATCGCGGTAACGGGTTCGTTCTTCAGGACTTGGCTCTGGGTGTGTTCCACGAGCAAGCAAACTCGGAGGGCCGAACCGTGCTGATCCGCGATCTGCACAGTGCACGGCGCCTAGGCGCAAGCGACGATGCAGCGTTTAATCCGGAAAGCGGGGGGCTGGTTCGTGACGCGGAGGGTTTCCGCGCGTGGCTGCGCAGTCGCGCGCGGGGGATCGAAGTGGCCGATGAGTATTGGCGGCTCGCGAGCGGTGAGCCTGCTGAGATCGCCAAGTACACCCTGGAAGGTTCGCCGCCGGTCCGCCGGTCCGCTGGTTTGAATTCGATTCCGGTCGCAGCGTCGTCATGTATGCCCATCACTCCGGGTTGCTCGGACTGCTTGGTGGCGGCTATGCCGAGATCAGGGATGCCATAGCGGCCTGGAACGCGGACCCGCAAAGCAATGTGCGACTGAGCTATGGCGGCACGACAGCGGCACAGTCCCCGCTGCTGACGGCAAACGGCGTGAACACCGTGATGTTCAATGATCCCTTTGACGATCTGCCCGGAAGCTATTCCTGCAAACTCGGCGGCGTGGTGGCGACCGCAGCGTATCACTACAGCGGCACGCAGCGGTACAACGGCACGACCTATGGACGGATCACCGAAACGGACGTCGTTGTGCAGGACGGGGTTCTCTGCCTCTTATCGCTATATCTTGGTGCGAACGCCACTGAGACGATTACGCATGAAATCGGACACGGGCTGGGTCTGGGCCATTCCTGTGGCGACGACAACACGCCCAGCTGCGTTGCAGGGACCGTCGCGGATGCCGCAATCATGCGCGCAAGTTTGCACGCCGATGGGCGCGGTGCGGCAGTGGGTTCGGACGATCTCGCTGGGCTGCGCAAGCTGTATCCGGTCGATGGCGGCGCTGTGAGCGTTGATTTGCCGGGCGGTGATGCCCCGGCAGCCGGGGGCGACAGCAGCTCTGGCGGAGGCTCAATGGGTCTTGATGTCTCGCTGCTGCTCGGCTGTGCCGCACTGCTCCTTCGGCGGCGTCGGAATGGGGGATCCAAGTGAGTCCGAAGTGGCG
>JBFFJL010000468.1:0-3109 GCA_041555955.1 Nevskiaceae bacterium | reverse complement strand
TGGTGGCGCTTCAAGTACCGGTTCGGGTGCAAGGAAAAGCTGCAGTCTCTGGGCACCTATCCGGACGTGGGGCTCAAGCGCGCCAGGGAGCAGCACACCGAAGCACGGCGCCTGCTGGCAGACGGCATCGACCCGAGCACCCACCGCAAGCTGGCAAAGGCATCAACCGTCGCAGTGGTCGCGAACTCCTTTCAGTCTGTCGCGACAGAATGGCTCACGAAATTCGGCCCGACCTGGAGCCCGAATCATGGGCAAAAGATTCTTCGGCGGCTCGAGCGAGACGTATTCCCCTGGATCGGCTCGCGGCCAGTGGCAGAAATCAGTCCACCGGAATTGCTTGCGGTATTACGCCGAATCGAAGACCGAGGTCGGCTGGAGACCGCTCATCGAGCCGGGCAAAACTGCTCACAGGTGTTCCGCTATGCCATTGCGACCGGCCGTGCAGAACGAGACCCTGTCGCTGATCTGCGCGGCGCAATACCGCCAACGCGCCAGAAACACCATGCATCGATCACCGACCCCAGAGAAATCGGCGCTTTGCTCCGAGCGCTGCATGGATACAAAGGCTCTTTTGTCACTGCATGCGCATTGCGTCTTGCCCCACTCCTTTTCGTTCGCCCCGGCGAGTTGCGTCGGGCCGAGTGGAGCGAAATCAATCTTGACGCGGCCGAATGGCGGATTCCCGCCGAAAAAATGAAAGCACGCGCTCTGCACATCGTGCCGCTTTCAACCCAGGCCATCGAGATCCTGAAGGAGCTTTTCGCTTTTACCGGCACGGGCCGCTACGTCTTTCCCGGTGCCCGTAGCCATCGGCGCCCAATGAGCGAAAATACGGTCCTCGCCGCCCTGCGCCGGATGGGCTATACCACTGAGCAAATGACCGGTCACGGCTTCCGCTCAATGGCATCGACTCTGCTCAATGAGCAAGGCTGGCACCGGGACGCGATTGAGCGCCAGCTCGCGCATGGTGAGCGCGACAAGGTCCGAGGGGCATACAACTATGCCGAGCACCTGCCTGAACGGCGAAGCATGATGCAGGCATGGTCCGACTACTTGGATCAATTGCAAACCAAGATGCCGGACACGCTGCCGGACAATTGACTGCAATGGCCATTGAACGCCATGAGCCAAGGCTTCGCACGAATCCGAAACTTGACTGCCTGGATCCATGGATCATACTCAGCCCATGGACGCATTAGTGATTCGAATACCCGGGGTGCAACGCAGTTGTTGCGCCTGGGTAGCTCAACGGTAGAGCAGCGGCCTTATAACCCGTCCCGCAAGGGTCCGCTAGATAAGCGGCAGGTTGCCGGTTCGAATCCGGCCCCAGGCACCATGGAAACTGCAATTTGATGCGCCTCGGTCAACCCCGAGCTGCGTTTCGTAGAGCTGTCGTTTTTCGTCATTCTGCGGACCGTCGGACTTAACCCTTGGCAAGGGTTGGCCGGATCAGCGGCATCCAGGCGTCCAAAGCGATATTGCCACCACAGGTTTGCCTGACTGGATCACCGCCGCTCACGCCATTGAATGGTATTGCGGAACTTTCCGGCCCAACCGATGGCTCAACGACTAGAGCCGCTGACCGGTCAGGCCCTCACTGGAGATCACGATGTTGACTGCGAAATTTCAGGAAGCGATCACGCTGGCCGCGGATCTGCATTCCGATCAGGTTCGTAAAGGCACGGACATTCCGTACATCGGCCACCTGCTGAGCGTTGCAGGCCTCGTCCTGGAATTCGGTGGGGACGAAAGCCAGGCCATCGCAGCGGTGCTCCATGATCTGGTTGAAGACCAGGCCCATAAGCTGGGTGGCGCTGACAAGGCGTACGCCGAGATCGACACGCGCTTCGGGCCGGAAGTGACGCGGATTGTGGCCAGCTGCACCGACGCGGAAGGCGACGGTACCGGCATCAAGCCGCCATGGAAGCAGCGCAAGGTCGCTTATATCGAACACATCCCCCACGTCGACGCACGTGCCGCGCTGGTCTCGATCTGCGACAAGATCCACAACGCGCGATCGATCTCGTCCGATCTGCGACAGGTCGGCTTGTCGGTCTTCGATCGGTTCTCGGCGGATCGCGATGCGGTGCTCTGGTACTACCGTGCGCTGGCAGACAGCTTCGCCGCCCATCACCCCTCAGCGGCGGCCACCGAATTTGTTCACGTCGTCAGCGAGCTTGAACGCCAGACCACGGCGGCGCTCGACACCGCGAACCGGTCCGGGTAGCCGCCCCGCCCCTGCACGAGAAATGTCATGGCAAAGTCCGTGTCGGTATCGGTGTATGTGGCCGGGGCGACAACTGCCAGTCAGCATCTCGAACCGCATTGGTGGCCCGCGGACAAACTCCGGCACGATGCCCGCTTCAAGCGATCGAACGACACGGGGTCGTGCAACGACTGGACGGCCACACTCAGCGAGGATGAGTTCCGGCAAATGCACGAAGAACTGCGCCCCCTCGCCACCACAGGGCTGTACGGACGTGATGGCTGGCGGCCGCGCGTTCAGCCCCAGTTGCAGCAACTGGATGCCAGTCTGAACGGCGCCCCGGGAACCATCGGCCATGTCGAAGTCAAAGTCTTCGAATGGGAGTCCGGCCTGTAACCCGAGGGCGCCCCTGTGCGGCAGCCCCCTACTACGTTGTCGGATCCGGATACGTCTTGGGAAGCATACGAATCGCCTGGTTCGCCTTGGGCCGCAGCGCGTCGGACGTCTCGATCTGCACAACGACGTTGGCCATGGTCTCCACATCGGTTCGATCCGTGGAATGCACGACCACAGTGCACTGCTCACCGGATGCCAGTGTCCGCATCCCGCAGCTGTCCAAGACGATATCGAACCGGCCGGAATCGCGCCCCGCAAGCTCCGCCGTCAGCAGCGCAACGTCCTCCCCGCCTTTGTTGCGGAAGCTGACCTCGACTTCCTTCCCCGGACGGACAAGGGCGACCGCATCGGGCCCGCTCAGAAGATGTGACTTGCTGATGCGGAGAGTCGTCTTCGGCAACCCATTGTCGACCCGTGACGAAACCCGTTCGATCCGGATGCCACGATAGGGATCGTGGAATGACTCGCCATCGGCCAGCACCAGCCCCAGCGGGAACTGCGCCGACT
>JBFFJL010000467.1:0-3124 GCA_041555955.1 Nevskiaceae bacterium | reverse complement strand
GGTTTCAGACACCCAGATAGTCGAGAATACCTTCGGCGGCCTCGCGGCCTTCGAACACTGCGGTGACGACGAGGTCTGAGCCGCGCACCATGTCGCCGCCGGCGAAGACCTTGGGGTTGGCGGTCTGGAACTTGTGCTTGGCCAGCACTTCGCCGTAGACCTTCATGCGGCCATCGTCATGCAGTTTGAGGCTGTGGTCGCCGAACCATTCGGCCGGGCTGGGGCGGAAGCCGAAGGCGACGATCACGCGATCGGCTTCGATGATTTCTTCAGAGCCTTCGACCACTTCAGGACGGCGACGGCCACGTGCGTCAGGTTTGCCGAGCTGCGTGGTGACGAGCTTGACGCCTTCAACCTTGCCGTTGCCGACGATCTCGACCGGCTGACGGTTCCACAGGAACTCGACGCCTTCTTCCTTGGCGTTGGCGACTTCGCGGCGTGAGCCCGGCATGTTGGCTTCGTCTCGACGGTAGGCACAGAACACGCTCTCGGCGCCCTGGCGGATCGAGGTGCGGTTGCAGTCCATGGCGGTGTCACCGCCGCCGAGCACGACGACGCGTTCGCCTTTGACGTCGTAGGCCATGTCGGCATTCGTGCCCTGGCCGAGCTGACGGTTGATGTTGGCGATCAGGAACGGCAACGCTTCATAGACGCCCGGCAGGTCTTCACCGGGGAAGCCGCCCTTCATGTAGGTGTAGGTGCCCATGCCGAGGAATACGGCGTCGTAGTCGGCCAGCAGCTGTTCAAAGCTGATGTCCTTGCCGATCTCGGTGTTGAGGCGGAACTCGACGCCCATGCCTTCGAGAATGCCGCGGCGCGTCTTGACGACGTCCTTCTCCAGCTTGAACGGCGGGATGCCGTAGGTCAGCAGGCCGCCGACTTCGGCGTACTTGTCGAACACGATCGGCTTGACGCCGTTGCGCACGAGGATGTCGGCGCAGCCGAGACCGGCGGGACCGGCGCCAACGATGGCGACGCGCTTCTTGGTCCATTTGACCTTGGACATGTCCGGGCGCCAGCCCTGCTTCAGCGCTTCGTCGGTGATGTACTTTTCGATGCTGCCGATGGTGACGGCGCCGAAGCCGTCTTCCAGCGTGCAGGCGCCTTCGCACAGACGGTCCTGCGGGCAGATGCGGCCGCAGATTTCCGGAAGCGAGTTGGTCAGGTGCGACAGCTCGGCGGCGGCGAACAGATTGCCTTCCTCCAGCAGCTTGAGCCAGTTGGGAATGAAGTTGTGCACCGGGCACTTCCATTCGCAATAGGGGTTGCCGCAGGCGAGGCAGCGGCCGGCCTGCGACTTGGCCTGTTCCGGTTGGAACTTGCCGTAGATCTCCTTGAAATCGTGCACGCGGACTTCGACCGGCGACTTGGCCGGGTCCTGCCGCGGCAGATCGAGGAACTGATTGACGTTCTTGGCACCCATGGCGCTCACTCCGTGAGCGCAGTTTCCAGTTCGGAGTTTCCAGTTTCCAAAAGCGGAAACTCGAACCCTGAACCCGACTGCGCTGTACTCAATGTCTGGAAACGAACAATTGTGGAAACTCCGATTCGATGCGAGTCGCCGCTACGCGGCAGCACGCACCGAATCGATCAGCGAGCCGATTTCGGCGGCGCGCGGCTTGACCAGCCAGAACTTGCCGACGTAGTCGGCCCAGTCGGACAGAATCTGCTGCGCCCATTTCGAACCGGTGACCTTGGCGTAGTCCTCGATCATGCTGCGCAGGAAGTTCTCGTGCGCTTCCATGGATTCGGACACGACGCGGTGGATGTCGATCAGTTCGTGGTTGTAGCGGTCGACGAACGAACGTTTTTCATCCAGCACGTAGGCGAAGCCGCCGGTCATGCCGGCGCCGAAGTTGACGCCGGTGCGGCCGAGCACGGTGACCACGCCGCCGGTCATGTATTCGCAGCCATGATCGCCGCAGCCCTCGACCACGGTGTGGGCGCCGGAGTTGCGCACGGCGAAGCGCTCGCCAGCCATGCCGACCGCATACAGCGTGCCGCCGGTGGCGCCGTACAGGCAGGTGTTGCCGATGATCGCCGCTTCGCGGGTTTCGTAGCGCACGCCCTTCGATGGCTTGACCACGATGCGACCGCCGGCCATGCCCTTGCCGACGTAGTCGTTGGCATCGCCTTCGAGTTCCAGGTGCAGGCCGCCGGCGTTCCACACGCCCAGCGACTGACCGGCTGTGCCCTTGAGCTTCAGGGTGATCGGGCGGTCGGACATGCCGAGGTTGCCGTGACGCCGCGCAATCTCGCCGGACAGGCGTGCGCCGATCGAGCGGTGCCGGTTCTGCACGGTGTAGTGGAAGATCCCGCCGGTCTTGTGTTCGATCGCCGGCAGGCAGTCCTGCAGCATGGCTTCGGCGAGGTCGCCCTTGTCGAACGGCTCGTTGTTGAACATGCAGAACTGTGCGCTGGGCAAGGTCATGCCGGCCGAATCAAGGATCGGTTTCAGATCGAGATTTCGCGACTTGGCGTTCTCGGCTTCGTCGATCTCCAGCAGATCGGTACGCCCGATCAGCTCGGCCAGCGAGTGCACGCCCAGCGAGGCCAGCCATTCGCGGGTCTCTTCGGCGACGAAGCGGAAATAGTTCATCACCATTTCCGGCAGGCCGATGAAGTGTTCCAGCCGCAGTACCGGGTTCTGTGTGGCCACGCCGGTGGCGCAGTTGTTCAGATGGCAGATGCGCAGGTACTTGCAGCCCAGTGCGACCATCGGCGCGGTGCCGAAGCCGAAGGACTCGGCGCCGAGGATCGCAGCCTTGATCACGTCGAGGCCGGTCTTGAGGCCGCCATCGGTCTGCACGCGGACCTTGTCGCGCAGGTTGTTCATGCGCAGGGTCTGGTGCGTCTCCGACAGGCCCAGCTCCCATGGCGTGCCGGCGTACTTCACCGAGGTCAGCGGAGACGCGCCGGTGCCACCGTCGTAGCCGGAGATCGTGATCAGGTCGGCGTAGGCCTTGGCCACGCCGGCGGCGATGGTGCCGACGCCGGGGCCGGACACCAGCTTGACCGAGACCAGCGCCTGCGGATTGACCTGCTTGAGGTCAAAGATCAGCTGCGCCAGATCCTCGATCGAGTAGATGTCGTGATGCGGCGGCGGCGAGATCAGCGCAACGCC
>JBFFJL010000466.1:0-3131 GCA_041555955.1 Nevskiaceae bacterium | reverse complement strand
TGCCGGACCTGAAAAAGCGCAGCGCCGCCGAGCTGCTGCTGCTGGCCGAAGAACAGGGCCTGGAAAACATCGCGCGCACCAAGAAGCACGATCTGGTGTTCTCGCTGTTACGCGCGGCCGCGCGTCGCGGTGATCACATCTACACCGAGGGCGTGCTGGAGATCATGGCCGACGGTTATGGCTTCCTGCGTGGCGCCGACAGTTCGTACTCTGCGGGACCGGATGACGTCTACATCTCGCCGTCGCAGATTCGCCGTTTCAGCCTGCGCACGGGCGACACCATCGCCGGGCGCGTGCGCTCACCGAAGGAAAACGAGCGCTACTTCGCGCTGCTCAAGGTCGATACGATCAATTTCGAGCCGCCGGAAGTTTCCAAGCGCAAGGTCAGCTTCGAGAACCTGACGCCGTTGTTCGCCGACGAACAGTTCAAGATGGAACGCGGCAACGGCACCACCGAAGACATCACCGCGCGCATCATCGATCTGGTGGCGCCGTTCGGTAAGGGCCAGCGTGGCCTGATCGTGTCGCCTCCGAAGGCGGGCAAGACCATCCTGATGCAGAACGTCGCGCAGTCTCTGGCGGCCAACTATCCGGATGTCTATCTGATCGTGCTGCTGATCGACGAACGTCCGGAAGAAGTCACCGACATGACCCGCACCGTGCGCGGTGAAGTCGTGGCGTCGACCTTCGATGAACCGGCGACGCGCCACGTGCAGGTCGCCGAGATGGTGATCGAGAAGGCCAAGCGCCTGGTCGAGCACAAGCGTGACGTCGTCATCCTGCTGGATTCGATCACGCGTCTGGCGCGTGCCTACAACACAGTGGCGCCGTCGTCGGGCAAGGTGCTGACCGGTGGTGTCGACGCCAACGCGCTGCAGAAGCCCAAGCGCTTCTTCGGTGCCGCGCGCAATATCGAAGAGGGCGGTTCGCTGACGATCATCGCCACCGCGCTGGTTGAGACCGGCTCGAAGATGGACGAGGTCATCTACGAGGAGTTCAAGGGCACCGGCAACATGGAACTGCACCTCGAGCGTCGTATCGCCGAAAAGCGCGTGTTCCCCGCGATCAACATCAATCGCTCCGGCACGCGCAAGGAAGAACTCATGCTCGATGCGGCCGATCTGCAGAAGATCTGGATTCTGCGCAAGGCGCTGCACGATATGGACGACATCGCCGCGATGGAGCTGCTGTTCGATCGCATGAAGCAGACCAAGACCAATGCGGCGTTCTTCGATTCGATGAAGCGCAACTAGTCCACTGAACCAATGACATTCCACCCCTGCTGAGCACGCCATCCGGGCGCGCTGCGTCGTCAGAAACGCTCGAAATAGCTCGGCTATTCCTGTGCTTTCTTCCTCGCATCGCATCCCGGCTGACGCACGCATCAGGGTGCGAAGTCACCGGTTCAGCGGACTAGTCTGCAACGCACTCCAGTAATGGACTGCAATGTCCCGGACCTCGCAAGGGTCCGGGACATTTTTTTGCCTGTCGTCTCGATATCCGGCGTGCAATCCGCGCCGGATCCGAGTCCGGCGAAGTCGTGGCGGCATCAGCCGCGTCCGCCTTGGATCGGTTGCGCCAGGATCCAGAGTCCGGCGGTGGTGAACGCGACCATCAGCAGCAGCATCGGTAGCTGACTCAACAGCGCACGACGCGGCGTCGGGAAAATGCGCAGCGCTTCGACGTGGGCCAGCCACACGCTGACAATGTGGCCGAACAGGATCAGACCCACCTGCGTGTGCCAGACCGTGCCGAGATCCGGCAGGATCGGTGCGCGCAGCAGGCCCGCGGTACCGAACAGATTCCAGCTGTAGCCGAACGGATCCGACAGTAGGCTGATGATCTTCACGCCCTGCGTCAGGATCAAGGTGTAGTAGTGGGTGATGTTGTAGACCAGCACGATCGGCAGCAGTGAAAAGCCGAAGCGCAGCGCCAGCTCGCGTACGCTCAGCGAACTGCGCCCCAGCGCCTTGCTGGCCGCAACGAACAGCAAATACACCGCCAGATACAGAAATGGCGAGGCGATCAACCACAGCGTTTCGTAGGCAAGGTAGTACGGCCGCAGCCAGGGATAGGCCAGGATCGGCGACTGTCCGATCCAGCTGTGCAGCAAGCCAGTGGCATCACCCCAGAACAGCATGTACCAGGGGACCGTCGCGCGCAGACCATCGAAGGCTGTGGACGACAGCATGAACAGCACGAACAGCAGAAGGCTCCCGTGTTCGGCGCGATCCTGCAACAGTCCGGCGAACGGCATGCGCAGGCGTAAATGTCGGCCGGGCGCGTAGTCCAGCGGCGCCATCTTTCCGATCAGACGCAGCATGACACTGAAGAATTCGCCATAGCGCAGCCATGCGGCGGCACCGAACAGGCCGATTCCCGACAGCGTGATCGCGGAATAGGCGAGCAACAGGACCGCCAGTGAATGTGGACGCGTGAACGCGAACAGCTCGATCCAGATGAAGCCCATATACAGGGCCAGCGCCGGCCAGTAGGCCAGTCGCTGCGGATAGCGCCAGTGATCGCGGCTGAAGTCTGTCCACACGCGGTCGACGCCCGCCGCCAGACTGCGCCACGGATTGAGTGCAGCGTAGACGTCGCCGCACAGTGCGGTCAGATAGGCGAAGCACAGCACGAACATGATCCAGAAAAAGGTCATGTTGAAATTGCGATAGGGATCGCGTGTGCCCCACAGGCCGGTGACGATGCACAGCAGCAGCAGCCCCACGGCGGCGAATTGCAGCACGGCTTTGAGATGCAGGCGCCGCAGTACGCGCATCCACGCACTGCCGGAGAGATCAAGACTCCAGGGTTCGGTGTTGGCGCGCGGCGCGCTGATGAAATAGGCCGCGACCAGGAACGACAGCAGCAGTGCCGCCGCTGCGCCATAAGCGTACAGCCAGAACGGAACCGGCAGTGTGTACAGGCGCCCGAACGAGTGTGCCCACGCGGCCCCCGGCGCGGCGCACAGAGCGATCAGTGCAATCGAATGCCGCGCGTTAGCGCGGAAGGATTTCGATCGCACCCAGTTCGGCATGGCTGTGATGCAGTTCGATCTCGAAGCGTCCGGCGTGGCTGGCTTCGAACAGCAGTGTGCCGGGCGTATTGGCGCGCAGCGCCAGCGACAGGTC
>JBFFJL010000465.1:0-3133 GCA_041555955.1 Nevskiaceae bacterium | reverse complement strand
GGTTTTCTCCAGGTCGCGTTTGGGCTGTTCAGTGACCAGCCGAACCAACTCGTAGCCGGCACCGAACGAGACGGCTGTCAGCGCATCGACGTCCAGCTCCGGCACCAGGCCGCGCACGATCGCTTCCTGAAGATCGGACCGCAGCGACTGCATGATCAGGCCGAACACATTGTGGTTGTATAACGAACGCAGCACCGGCTCGTTGCGGAACATCATTTCGAAGAATTCCGGTTCGGCGCGCGCTTCGCGCAACGCTGCCAGGAATGAGCCGTAGAAAAAACTTTCAGGATCTCGCGCATTCTGCCGCGCCAGATGAATGTTGGACTGCAGCTTGGACAGCCGCGAATCGACCAGCGCACGAAACAGCGATTCCTTGTCCGGGAAATAGTTGTAGAAGGTGCCGGCGGCAAGCCCCGAGCGACGGATGATGTCGCGAATCGTGATCGTCTCGTAACCGAACTCCAGAAAGCAGCGGCGCGCCGCTTCAAGGATGGCGGCGCGGTTGGCCTCCTTGTTCAGTTCACGTTTTCCCTTAGGTTTCTGCATGGCTCTGGTCACTGTCTGCCGTCGGGGTGGGCCCCGTATGTGGCGAGATAATAACCAGTTTGGGCGCCGCGGTCGGTGCTTTCTCGCTCCGCTTCAGCGCAGCCAGCGGTCCTGCAGGCGTTGGCGCTGGGCCTGATCGATGCCGCCATGTCGGCTCAGATAGTCGCTGACCGAGCCGTACTGGGCATCCAGTTCGTCGAAGGCTGCGGTCAGGTAGCTGGCGCGGACGTCCAGCAGCGGGCGCAGCGTGGCGGGATCGATCGCGAAGCCGAACAACTGCTCGAATTCCCGCATCATTTCGGCCGCGCGGGGGTGCGGGTCCGGTGGCGTCGAGCGCAGATAGTCCTCGACAATCACCGACTCGGGAACCCCCAATGCGTGCAGCAGCAGGGCGACGACAAAACCGGTGCGGTCCTTGCCCGCCGCGCAGTGAATCAGCATCGGCACGCGTTCTTCGTGCAGCAGCGCGAACAGCTGCGGCAGCTGCGACGTGAACGCGGCCGGGAAGCTGCGGTAGATCTGCTGCATCACGCGTTCGGCGCCCACGGGTGTCGGATCTTCGGCAAACATGCGCATGTACATCGGATTGCTGCGCAAATCGTTTCTGACCTCCAGCCACAGTTCGTCGACGCCGCCGTCATCCGGATACCGATTGGGATGGCGCTCGCGTTCATCGGCACCGCGCAGGTCGCAGACCGTGCGCAAACCCAGGCTACGCAACTGTGCCCAGTCGGCGTCGGTCAGCCGGTTCAGACGGTCAGAGCGCAGGATCACATGACCGTCGATCCGGCGCCCGCCGGCGCCCGGCAGGCCGGCCAGACTACGGAAATTGCTCAGGCCTTCAATCCGGATCGGTGACATGGCGTCGAGGTGTCAGTCGAAGCGGCTGAAGTCCGGGTTGCGCTTCTGCAGGAAGGCGCCCAGCGCTTCTTTGGCTTCCGCACCCTGCAGCATCGACATGAAGTGTACGGCTTCGGCGGGAATGATCTCGTCGACCAGCTCGACGCGCCAGCGCTTCAGCAGCGCCTTGGTCGTCCGTAGCGCCGCTGGCGGTTGCTGGGCCAGACGCTGCGCTTTGGCCAGCGCGTGCTCGAAGACCTCGGCGTCCGGCAACACCGCGTTGATCAGGCGGTAGTCCTGGGCCTCCGCAGCCGTGAACGGTTCGCCCAGCATCGTCAGTTCGGCGGCTTTGACATGACCGATCATGCGCGGCAGGAAGTAGGTCGAGGCGTACTCGGGGCAGATGCCGATGTTGACGAAGGGCAGCTGAAAGCGGGTCTTTTCGCCGGCATAGGCGAGGTCGACATGCAGCAGGATCGTGGTGCCGACGCCGATCGCCGGACCGTTGATCGCCGCCACGACCGGCTTGGTGACGTGTGCCAGCGTCTTCATGAAGCGCAGCACCGGCACATCGTCCGACGGTGTGATCGTCTTCATCTGCAGGAAGTCGGCGATGTCGTTGCCGCTGCAGAAGCAGTCGTCGGTGCCGGCGAGCAGGATGCAGCGCACCACCGGATTCTCATCGGCCTGCTTCAGCGCTTCAGCCAGCGCGGTGTACATCGCCTGGGTCAGCGCGTTCTTCTTGTCGGGACGGTTCAGCCGCAAAATCAGGACGCGGTCGCGCAGCTCAGTCGTAATGTGTTCGGTGCTCATGGGGTTGGCGTAGGGGCGGGATCGAATCGTGGATGAAAAAGGGGATGCGCGATTCTAGCCCTTTCACCTCCGGCGACGTTGCGTCGGTGCGTGTGAGTCCAACGGCGTCTGGCCCGCGTGCGGCTGTGCCGGTTCAGGGACTGAATTGCGCGAATACCGCCTCGCAGAAGGCATCCGGCGCCTCGAGTTCGGGAAAATGGCCGGCGTGGGCCAGTTCGACGATTTGCGCCTGAGGCAGGTAGCGCCGGATCGTGCTGAAGTCGGTGTGACGGTGCGAGGGGTCCTGTGTTCCGACGAAGACCAGTGCCGGCTGGTCAAGGTGCCCGAACGCCGGTTCGTCACCGCTGAGCAGACGCTGGAAGGCCGAGGCCAGGCTGAAGCCGGCGCCATCGTCGAAGGCGCGCTGCGTCAGATCGATATAGGGTGCCAGCAGCTCGCGCTGGCCAAGGGCACTGGCATACCAGGTGCGGATACGTCGGCGCTTCAGTGCTTTCATCAGCAATTGTCCCAGCCATGCACGGCCGAGCAGCTTGTTCGGATCACGCTGCTGCTTCCAGCGCAGCTCTTGGTGCCAGTCCGGTGCCTGCATCAGGATCAGACCGTCGACCCGTTGCGGTTCGTGGCGCGCCAGCCAAAGCGCGGCATAGGCGGTGACGCAGGGAAACGCGAGGATTGCCGGACTCGCGTCAATCTGTTGCAGAAAGCGTCCGATGATACGGCCGACGCTATCCAGCTCGAAGCCCATGCCGGCGCGCGGCAGCGAGTAGCCGAAAGCGGGAGGCTCGAACACGATCGTGCGGAAGCGCCGGGCCAGCATCGGCAGCAGCGTGTCATACATCTCCAGTCCCACTGGAGGGTCAGTACACAACACCAGCGTCAGCGGTCCGGTGCCGGCTTCACGATAACGGATCGTTGCCTCATCGAGCTCGGCGAG
>JBFFJL010000464.1:0-3139 GCA_041555955.1 Nevskiaceae bacterium | reverse complement strand
GCCACAAACGCTGCTGCCTCTTCGGGCCGTTCACGGGTCCACCATTCCATCGCCGGAGAGCTCGCCAGCGGCAGAATCGCATTGGTGCGGATTCCGTCCTTGGCCCATTCGCAGGCTGCCGCGCGGGTCAGCTGCCGGATCGCCTCCTTGACCGCGGCATAAGGCCCGTAGCCGGACGCGTCCCAGCGCTTGGCCGCAGAAGAACCGAAGTTGACGATGCAGCCATCGCCCTTCAGATGCGGATGGCACAGCTTCATCAGGCGGAACGTCGCCAGCGGGCCGGATTCCCAGCCCGCGGCGAAAGCCTCGTCAGTCACGCTATCGAGTGTGCCCAGTGGCACCTCCTGCGCGTTGTTGATCAGAATCTGCACGCCGCCGAGCTGCTCGACCACCGCATCGACACAGGCGGCCATCGATTGCGCATCGCGCACGTTGCACTCGATCGCGAGCGCACGGCCGCCACGCTGCTCAATCTGTCCGACGGTGGCATCCAGCTTGGCGCGGGTTCGCCCCGTCACCGCCACTGCGGCGCCCGCGGCCGCCAGGGCCAGTGCGATGCCCTGACCTACTCCCTGGCCCGCGCCCGTCACCAGCGCAACTTTTCCTGCAAGCGTGCCCATCGATCTGTCTCCCCCGCAGCGGCTGAACCGCGTCTTCAATGGCTGCAAGTCTGGGGGGCGAACACGGCGCTGTCCTAACCCGGCTGGGGTAGTTCCTCGCATGCCGCAACACGGCATCACCATCGTCGGTCGCGCCGCAGCAACCGTTCAGTTCGTGCACAAGGCGCAATTCCGGAACGCCCACAGCGCAGCACTATGATGGCTGTCTGGAGGAAACCATGAAAACAACAAAGAAACTATTCGCATCGATACTGTCGTTGCTGATGCTGGCGGCATGCGGGGGCGGGGACGGGGACGGAGCGGGCACCGAGTCCAAACCCGCTGTCACTGTGGAATCGATCATCAGCAACGCCGCGGTAGTACAGACGGCGGCGCCAGCTACGGTCGGCAAGAGCACTACCGGTGATGTCGGCGGCTTGCTGGCCTACGTTCCGGGAACCGCGCCAACACGCTTGGTGGTGTTCTGTCACGGCCTCGGGCATACCGTTGAAGCGTCCTGGTATCCGGCAGTCGTCGACTTTGCCGACGCCGATACAGCGGTAGTGACCACCAACTATCGCGACAACGACCAGCTGCCCGTGCTGCGGGCCGCACACGATACGCTGGCGGCTACGCTGGTTGCCAAGCAGCGTTTTCCCAGTGTGCGGACCGTGTACCTGCTTGGCGTCTCTCTGGGCGGCGCGGTGTCCGGCACTGCACTGGTCGAGGCAGCTCATGCCAGCGCCGACGGTCGCGGCCTGTTCGACTACTGGGTCGACGTCGTGGGTCTGTCCAATCTCAGCGAAGCCTGGGCCGAAGGCACGGCGGTGGTACCCGAATTCGCCGCCTACATTGAAGCGGAAACCGGCGGTACCCCATTGAGCGTCCCGGACGAGTACGTTCGCCGCTCGCCGGCACTGCGCGCGCAGGAGATGGCTGCGCTGGGCTTGCGTGCGGCCGTCGTGGTGCATGACCTCAACGATGGACTGGTTGTCGCCAACCAGGGGCACGAGATGGCACTGGCGCTATTGGCTGCCGGCGTTCCGGTGCAGGTCTTCAACGTGTTGAGAGTGGGCGACGGGCAGGACCCGGGCACCACCGGGACTGGCGCACTCGCGGGATTCCTCGGGCTCGACGACCCCAACAATCTGATTCGTCTGGCCGGCCACGGCAGCGAAGCGGACTACGCCCATCCCGTCATTCGCACCGGATTCGAACAGCTCCGATTGATGCTGGATGGTGCCTACGATGAAACCACGCCGTACGCCGAGCACGCCGTCGACGACGGCTGAGTTGACAGCAAAAACGAACTCAGCCGTTACGGATGCGCGCGACCAGAGCCTGCGTGAAGGTCTTGGTGTTTGCCGTACCCCCGAGATCACCGGTGCGCACCTGGTCGAGGTTGTAGGTCTGGTCGATCGCCGTGCGCAGCCGCGTCGCCTGCTCGTACAGCTTGACGTGATCCAGCATCATCGCCGCGGCCAGCATCAAGGCCACCGGGTTGGCGATGCCCTTGCCGGCGATGTCCGGGGCCGAGCCATGGACCGCTTCGAAGATCGCGGCGTCCTTGCCGATGTTGGCACCCGGCGCCATGCCCAGGCCACCGACCAGACCTGCCACCAGATCGGACAGGATGTCACCGAACAGATTGGTCGTCACCAGGGTGTCGAACTGCCAGGGATTGATCACCAGTTTCATTGCGCAGGCGTCGATGATCACTTCGTCCATCTCGATGCGGCCCTGGTAGTGCTCACGATACAAATCGCGCGCCTCGTTCAGGAAGATTCCGGTCAGGGTCTTCATGATGTTGGCCTTGTGCACCACGGTGATCTTCTTGCGTCCGTTGGCAACCGCGTGCGCGAACGCGTATTCGAGCAGGCGACGCGAACCTTGTCGCGTATTCACACCAGTGGCGATTGCGATCGCATGCGGATCGCCATCCAGCGGAATGTAGTGCTCGTAGCCCATGTACAGGCCTTCGAGATTCTCGCGGTAGACGATCAGGTCGATGTTGTCGTAGCGCCCACCGGGAATCAGTGTCTTTGCCGGTCGCACGTTGGCGTAGAGCTTGAATGCCTCGCGCAGACGCACATTGCTGGAGCGGTAGCCGCCGCCTGAAGGCGTTTCCAACGGCCCCTTCAGCGCCAGGCGTGTGCGGCGGATGCTGTCGATCACCGCATCCGGCAGCGGATCTCCCGCACTCTTGAGGCCGGCCAGACCGGCCTGCTGGACATCCCAGTCAAACGACACGCCCAGCGCATCCAGTGCGGCCAGCGTGGCGTCGACGATCTCGGGGCCAATGCCGTCACCGGGAATCAGGGTTGCGGAAATGCCGGTAGTCATGAGCAGCGGTCCATTGATATTGAAAGAGGGGGGCGACGCATGTCTGCGGGAAATCGCGTCCACGCGCATCGCCACAATATCCGAAGAGTGTATTCCGGTCGCGGCCGAATGAAACACGACAATAGTCTAGGTGTGTCCACGCGCTTGCGGTGCACCAGGATTGCTCTGACCGGCAGCACCGTTGCACCATCGGATCG
>JBFFJL010000463.1:0-3141 GCA_041555955.1 Nevskiaceae bacterium | reverse complement strand
GAGCCGCATGCGGCTCGGCGTCGCAAGCTTGCGGCGCAACAGCGCGCGACGGGCACTGCGTATCTTTCTCCCAACGGCCGGGGCATTGCACATCGGCCATCAAATCAACCCAGGGAGATCCGCCATGTTCAAGTCTGTTGTCAGTGTTGCCGCCATTGCGTTCGCCGCTCAAGCGTTGAGCGGCTGTGCCGCGACAGGTGTCGCCATCAGCAAGCGAAATCTCGATGTGCAGACTCGGATGAGTGAATCCATTTTTCTCGATCCGCCGGCGCCGAATGAGATGACGATTCTTGTGCAGGTTCGCAACACATCGGACAAGCCCGACTTCACGGTGCAGCCGAACCTCGAGCGGGCGTTGACCGGGCGCGGATGGACCGTGGTCCGGGACCCCGGTCAGGCGCAATACATGCTGCAGGCCAACGTCTTGCAAGTCGGCAAGACCGACCCATCGGCCGCGCAGCAGTTGTTTCGGGCAGGTTACGGCGGGATGCTGCCGACCGGAGTGCTGGGGGCCGCGGCGGCGTACTCGATGGGCAGCGGCAATGGCCGGACTATCGCGGGTGTTGGCCTGCTGGCGGGTGCCACCGAGTTCGTGGCGGGTCAGATCGTGAAGGACGTGTATTTCAGCGCGATCACCGATGTTCAGGTTTCCCGGCGAAGCCGCACGAAGGTCAAGTCGGCAAGCGAACAGCATTTGCGGCAGGGCAGTAGTGGGGCGGAGCTGCAGACCTACGTCGAGGATTCGGAGTGGCGTCGTTATCGCACCCGGGTGCTGAGTAGCGCCAACAAGGTCAATCTGCGCTGGGAAGAAGCGGAGTCTGAATTGGTGCGCGGGCTCACTCACAGCATCAGCGGGCTGTTCTGATCGGCTCCTTACGGACAATCCGTTGAGTGAAGTGGGTGCAGTCGTTTCCTCGATCGTCGCGACGTCACCTGGAACAGGTCCTCGCGGCGTTCGGTCATGGCGGCGGGCCAGCGGACCCTGGCACCGCCGCGATGTTTCGCGGCCAGCTTGAATGAGGGCAGGACGACGTTCACGAAGTGGCATCGCCCCGTAGCGCCGGAACATCGCTCGCGCCGCCGGCAGCCGCTCGAAGCGGCAATATCCGAGCAGCGTGCGATGATGTGGACGTAGCGTCCCCGATTCACCGTGCCGCGGTGTGTGACCGGGTCCGTCTCCATGCAGCCAGGGACCGGTTTGTTCCGGTCCGCGGAGGTGCGTATCCGAATCCTGCGCTTTGGTGCGGGCTCGATATGTCTTGGCCGCCAGGGCCGAAATGCACTCCTCGACACGCGAATCAGGCGATCCACGGTCGCAGGGCGCATTGCCAAGAGCTTGCCTCGGATCGCCCGCTGCCGCTTGAGATTGACGTTGCGTTCCAGAGCCGGCAACAGGATTGGGGCGAGGGCAGCAGGCCTTTTTCGCAGACGCGGTCAGTAGCCTCCCAGAGCGCAATCAAGGCTGCGCGGACTGTCTTGTCGTAGCGGCGCGCACGGGCCCTGGATCGGCGCAGCTCGCGATCGGGGTCTGTTTTCAGAACTCGGATCGCGGACTTCTCGTGATAGCCCGTGGTCGCGATGAGTTCGTCGAGTATTCTCCGCTCCTCCGCTCCGGAAGCCGCCTGATATCGCCCGCGCACCGCGCGCGCCGGCTCTCGCTTGGCCGGATGTCCATTGAGGTCACGCGCTGAACAAGGGGATGCTTACACGGCAGCCCGCGGGTAACCGTTCAGATAAGGCAACGACTGCGCGGGGCAACATTCATCGTGGCGCAATTCGACAGTCTCGATGCCCTGCCGTCCGGTCCACTGTTCGGTGAGCGTCGATTGAGACGGGTGCCGCGCGCCGGGCAGCGCTGCTTCGCAAGCTTGCGAAGCGCCCGCGTGACCCCGCGGGCCAATACGATGCCGGTCGTTCGCTTGATCCAACAACTAATCAGAACTGGCACTACACAGGGAGAACATCATGCTCAAGTCATTCACGGCCGCCACCATCATTGCGTTCGGAAGCCTCTCGCTCAGCGGCTGCGGATCGGGTTCCGCAGGCTCGTCCACGGCAGGTCCAGTGCCGACACCGGCACCGACACCAACGGTGGTTGTCGATGCCGACCGGGACGGCGTCGAGGATGCGCTGGACAACTGCGTGATGAACGAAAACCGCAGTCAGAGCGATGTTGACCGGGACGGTGTCGGCGATGTGTGTGACATCGCCTATGACCAGATCGTTGCCGCGCCCCCCGGCGGTGAGTACTCCGCGGCGGAGGGGGTGGTTGTCGGGTTCTTCATGGCGAGCGACCAGGCGCCGGTCGTGGGACTCGATGCGTCCGTGCGCGAGATCATCGAGGGCACGCAGAGCGAGCCGGGGGTGCGGGAGTTGATGCGTCGATATTCCCACGGCGCGGCGAACTATCCCTTCGAATACCTGGGCTGGATGACGCTGCCGCACGAAGCGTCGTTCTACGAAGCTTCGGTGGCGGGGCGGACGCAACAGCTGTTTGATGCGTTCACGGCGTTCAAGGAGCGCGGGCATGACAGCGTCAACAAGAAGTACATTCTGATCGTCAACGATGTGCGGTCCGTGCCGGGTGAAAGTTCACCCTGTCGGGGAGGCGGTATCTGGCCGGCCGACTGGGCCAAGGATGTCGGCTTCGCGATGATTGCTGGGGTGAACGCGTCGTGCCTGACGCGCCATGTGGTTGCGCACGAACTCTTGCATGCGTCCGGGTTGTCCCATGCCGAGGCGTCACAGTGCGAGAGCTTCCTGGAAGGTGCCCCGCAGAACGTGATGACTCCGGGCGCGGGGGATCGGGATTGTTTGCCGGGGCAGGACGCGCCGGACGTCCTCGCGTACTTCTCCGAGGACGTCATGGGCGGAGGCGATGGGCATCCGAGCGCGCCGAAGAAGGTCGCGGCAGGATGGATTCAGGAGAATCTTGTCGAACGAGTGTCGTCCGAAACCGTGGTGGAACTCGATGCGCAGGAATATGCGTCGATCGGCCGGAAGGCGGCGTTCGTTCCCATCGGCCAGGACGATGATCTGGCCGGTGCCGGCTATTGGGTGGAGTATCGCGCGGACGCCGATCCCAATGCTGGAACGTATACCGGCGTTTATATCCGCGATCCTGAGACGCAGTATGTGCGG
>JBFFJL010000462.1:0-3148 GCA_041555955.1 Nevskiaceae bacterium | reverse complement strand
TGGGGAACACCGCGTGCCTGATGCCGGCGCGGGCGCCGATGTCGTAGTCGTTGCTCCACGTCGCGCCTTTGTCGTGCGATACCGTCACATGCGGGCTGCCGGTGCCATTGATGTAGCAGAAGTACGCGGTGCCGTCGCTGGCGATGCCCAGCCCCGGGTCGTCGCCCGGTTCAGACTGCGGAATCGTGTGCACGGTCCAGGTCAGGCCGCTGTCCTCCGAGACGCTGACCGCCTGATTGCCGCCGCAGCCCCCGAATGGAACGTAGACCGTGCCGTCATCCGGCGATACCTGCACATGACCGTGCAGTGCGCCAACCGTACCGCCTTCACAATCCAGCGCGGGCTCGAAAATCGGCACGCCGGGTCCAAAGGTCTGGCCGCCGTCGTCGCTGCGCGCGCAGAAAGCGGCCGCCACGGATTGCGAGCAGTAGTACACCGCGTAACCGTCCGGATTCTGCAAGCCGATGAACTCTGGGGAGTAGGGGCCGGTCCCCACGGTTTGGTGATCGGCGCCGCCATTGGGTGGACCGATCTGGCCCGGGATCCAGGTTTCGCCGTCGTCATCGGTGTAGGCAAAGATGCTGTTGGCGCCGGTCAGCTGTGACGAGAACGTGCGCCCGCTTTCCTGATTGGTCTCGAGAATCGGGTCGAGGGTATTGACCGCCAGCGCATAGGACACGTTTTCCCACGTGGCGTCACAGCTGGCGGGGAGCGGATTGCCGGCCGCATCCAGCGTGCCGGAGTTTTCGGCGAAGGTGACGCGATCGGTTTCCAGCGCGGCGATGAACATCGCGCGGCCGGTGAAAGGGTTGAAGCCGACGGTGGGTTCGCCGGCGCCATCGGCCAGACCGTTCGGCGACTGGTGATAGGCAAAACGGGGCGCAATGCCGCTGGCTGCCGGCGGCAGGCTGACCGCGCCGCCGCCTGTCGCGCCGGCTTCGAGCGAAATCACGGTGCTGGTGCTGCTCCCGGTGACGGTATACGGAACGATGCGGACGGTCAGTTCCCGCGTGCCGGCGCCGCCGCTGATCGTCATGACCTCCGGGTTGGCGCTACTCGCCGACTGCGCAATGATCGAGTCGCCGTCGTAGAGGAAGATGTCGTAGTCATCGGCCGGTGCTTCCCAAGCCACGGCGATGCGGATGACCGCGCCCGGGTGGGTCTGCTCGTAGTCGTCAGGCAAGGAGACGCTCAGCGCGAAGTCGTCGCAGGGCAGCGCCGGATCGATGCAGTCCGGCGCGCCATTGGCGGTGATGCCGGCCGGATTGGACACGATAAACGGCCCAGAGGTGTAACTCAGCTCCGCCGATGCGGGCGACAGCGTGCCACTGGAGGGGTCGGCCGCAAATGCAGGACATGCCAGAGCCGACAGCAACAGAATTGCGGCACAACGAATGCGCTTTGATGACGCCATGATGTTTTCCTCGATTCGGCGCCTCTGACGGACGCCCTGCTAGCGACTGCATCTTGCATCGGATGCCGTTGTCGGGCAATCGGGAATAATACCCATTGGATCAATGTGTTAAATGATTGTTAACGCCTCGGGCTGAGGGGAATTCCATGCGGATGCTTGATGTCGAGCTGAATGGTCCGGTGGGCTGCTTCGAGAGGATGCGGTGTTCGAGAGCGACTTCGGTCACTTTGCGTATGTCGCTTTTAGCCAGCCATTAACGTTTAAAGATAAGAACTGACGCTGTTTGAGGGATTCTGCGGGTCGCAGGCCGATCGCTGAAGGATGACTAGCAATCGGAGGGGGTACGGCGCAGAAGTCGCGACCCGCAGAGCCGATCCAAGTTTGATTTGACGCCTTTAAAGACTGGGAGATCAGAAATGAAGAGCACATCGATGGTTATTGCGACCGCGCTGCTGGCCAGCGTTGCCGCACCCCTTGCCAACGCTGCGCAGGGCGACGTACTGCGGACGATTCCATTGCCACCGTTCACGCCCGTTGGTTTGGAGCATGACGGGCAGGGTGGCCTGTATGTGACGACGATTGGCGACGACACGCTGTCTCTGATTGATTTGAACGGGAATGTGCAGAGCAGCTTCGTTCTCACGCACAGCGGGAATCCGATCGGCGTGACGCTGGTCGCCCCGGGAGCCTTGTTTGTTACCGACACGCTTGATCAAGATGTCGATCGATACACCACGGCGGGCGCGTATGTCTCCAGCTTTTCGGTGAGCGTACAAACGACGTTCCCCGAAGGCATTACGTACAACTCCGATCGTAATGTTCTGCTGGTGATCAATGGTGATGGCGGCAGCAACGCGATCGAATATCTGCTGGATGGGACTTTCGTCCAGTCGTATTCGATCGCGGGCTCCAGTCAGGACGGCGTAAGTTTTGATCCCGCGCGCGGCACCTATTGGGTTTGCGATTCCGGAACGGATACCGTGCGCCAGTACGATCAGGACTTCAATGAGATCGACAGTTTTCCGGGAACGATCGCGGCAGGGTATTCCGGTTGTGAGGGTGTCGCGGTGATCGGCGATGAGCTGTTTGTCGCGGCATCCGGGTCGGCCGTGGCCGTGGTCTTCGAGCTGACACCGACCCATGAGTGCTCGGCCTTGGCGCTAGAGCCGGACGTCAACGTGATCGATTTGCGCACGTCGATCCGGCGTCAGACGATCCGTGGTCTGCCGGATGTTCGCAATGTCATTTTTGGCGGATCAAACAATGACGTGATCTACGGCGGAAAACTGGATGACTGCATCGACGGCGGAGACGGTAATGACACCATTTACGGTAAGGAAGGCAGTGACATTCTGATTGCCGGAGCCGGACGCGACAGTGTTATCGGTGGTAGCGGCGGGATTGACCGCTGCATTATCGATGAGCTTGACCAGGTGTCACAGTGCGAGGTTGTCGAACAGAGCGATCTGAATCAGATACTCGAGTAACGAGTGGATTGCGGTGAGTGGCTTGCAGAGGCCGCAACCGAAAGCGCGTCATAACTGAAAGCGGCGGCCGATTGGCCGCCCCTTTTTTGCAGACTTTTTACGTTGGACTGTTCTGGCTGGGTGCCTGCGCTGCGGCTGGGGCCCGAGCGGTTCAGCGCCCACCCAATCCGCCCAGCGGGCGCGACGGCAGATTCAGGCCGCCACGTGGCACCTGAAGTTGTTTGCCTGGTTGAGACGTCACCGCGCC
>JBFFJL010000461.1:0-3149 GCA_041555955.1 Nevskiaceae bacterium | reverse complement strand
GCGCCGGTCTTGTAGTCGATCACCAGCTGCGCGCCGTCCTCAAGACGATCCACGCGATCCGGCCGCAACCGCAACAGCAGTTCGCCGAAACGCACGATCTGCGCGTCGCCCTGTGCCGCCTCCGGCGCATCGACCGCACTGCCTTCGATGATCTCGACCGTGAACGGCGGACGCTCGCGCTCCAGCTGCAGCCAGTCGTGCAGCAGCCCGCGCAGGCGTTCGGCTTCGAGCCGGCGCAGGCCATCACCCAAGCGCTGCGGCGCGATTCGCTGCAGGCGCTCCAGCTCGGCATCGACCGCAGCGCCCACCAGCTGCGCCTGTGCGTCGGCGCTCAGGGCCAGCAATGCGGTCTGCGTGCGCAGCTGGCGCCAGATCGTTTCGAGACTGCGATGCACCAGATCACCGCGGTCGATCGGCGACAGACCGTAACCCGGTTGCTCCAGCGCGCGCGCATCGAGCCGATGCGTCGCAAACGCGCGGAACGGACAGCGCGCCTGATCGCCCAGCAGTCGCGCGCCGCCGGGCACTGCCACGTCATGCCGCGGTGCGGGCGCATAGGCATCGGCACGCGATTCCAGCTGCACCACCGCACGCTGCACGCTCCAGGCCGGATTCAGCCCCGCCGCCGTCAAGGTGACCGCAGCGGCAGCCTCGACGCGGATCAGCGGACTCGGCGCCAGCGGTCGCTCGCCGTCCATTGCGGCCCAGCTGAACATCACTTCCGACGCCGCCGCGCGCCAGCGCGCCGTCATGCGCTCGGCCCAGGCCAGCTCGTGCGCGGTCGACGCATGCGGCATGCCGAGCTGCCGCTGCAAGGCGAACGGAATGAAAGGATTCGGTCGGCCTCCGGGCGGCCAGTGCTCGTCGTCCAGACCCAGCACCCATAGGGCATCGAAGGTCTGGCCCTGCGCCTCGAGCGCGCCGAGCACCTGGATCCGCACCGGCGGCGTCTGCGGCTGGAACACGCGACCCTGTGCCAGCACCTGCAGCTGATGCAGCGCACCGGACGCCGGCACCGCACCGAGCACGCCGCCCAGCGCGCCCAGGGCTCCCAGCAGTTCCCGCCACGCCTGCACCGCCTGGTAGTCGATGCTGTCCAGCCCACGCGGCCCTGGCCAGCCAGCCAGATCCAGCCAGGCGCTGAAGCGCTCGGACCAGTCACCCGGATCGGCACGGCCGGCCTGCGCGCGCGCGGCCTGCAGCTGACGCAGGCGCTGTGCCAGCGCCCCCGATCCGGCCGACTCGGGCAGCACCCGCAGCAGCACATTCAGGTCCACGCGCAGGTAGCCATCCTTGCGCAGGAGACGATCCAGCTCGGCACGCTGCAGACGCTCGCTGTCCACCGGATCGTCACGCTCGCCGTTCCTCTCACGACCCCAGTACGGCGAACACAGCAAACTGCCGGCCGCGGCCAGATCCAGACCCTCCACGCACAGGCGCAGCAGCTGCACCGCGCACTGCACCAGACCGAGCTGCGGCAGCGCCTCACCGAGACTGAAGTTGTAGGGCCGCTGCGCGCGCCCGCGCGTCAGGCTGTCCAGGCTTGGGCACAGCAGCTGATCGAACACGCGCTGCAGGTCAGCGCGGCGCGTGCCCAGATCCGGCACCACCACCCCGATCCGCGCGTCCGGGTCGCGCAGCGCGGTGTCGCGCACCCACTGCGCACAGGCGCGCAGCTCCTGCGCCGCATCGGACGCCACAGCGGCGCGTGGCATGGCGGTGGGCAGCGGCTCGGCCAGCCGCAGCAGCCGGCAGCCGCGCGCCTGCAGTGCCGACCACAACCGCTGTTGCCACGGCGGCGGCGCATCGAACCCGGCCAGCACCAGCTGCGCCGGCAGATCGGCATCGGCCGCCAGCGCGGCGATCTGCTGCGCCCTGGCGACGCCGGCATCGAGACGCTCAATACGCTCGCAGCGACTGCGGTAGGCCTCGGCCCAGGCATTGAAGCGCTCGACATCGGCGGTCGCCGCTGGCAGCGGCAAGCGGACGCCGAAGTCCTGAGCCAGACGCCAGGCCTGCGCCGCCAGCTGCGCCGCCTCGGAGGGTCGCAACAGCGTCTGCTCGCCTGGCGTTTCCGCCACCACCAGGCGCCACAGCAGATCGGATTCGGCGTCGCTGAGCACGGCAGCACTGCGCTCACCCGAGCGCCACTGGCGCCGCGTGGCTCGCGCCGCAGACTCCCGCAGCAGAGTCTCTGACGCCAGCATCGTGGGCGTCGGCCAAGCCTCGCAGCCGCGTGCCATCTGCCAGCGCCCGTAGGCGTCCTGCAAGTGCTGCGCGAGCCGACTGCCACTGCACAGCACCCAGGTCGATTCAGGCTCAGCAGCCAGCTGCTCGAACAGTGCCGTGCGCGCCATCTGCGGCAGCATTTCGTACAACACTTCAGCTGTGGAGTCGGTCGGGCTCACGGCAACAATGCGGAGATCAGGTCGTCGGTGAAGATGATGCGGCGCAGTGTGCCAGCTTCGAGGCTCAAAACCTGCGCTTTGCGTTCACGCCGCAACGACAAAGCCCGCCAGACGGCGGGCTTTGCGTTCACAACCTGTTGAGCGTTCAGCCGGCCTGATCCAGCGCAGCCAGACGATCGGCCAGCGGACCGGCCGGAACATAGCCGTTGACCACTTCGCCATTGGGCAGAATCATCATCGGCGTGCCGCGCAGACCCAGCTCTGCACCCAACTCCCATTCCGCGCGCACCGGATTCTCGCAATCGACCGGGCCATCGGCCTGGCCGGTCTGCTTGGCCACGGTCATCGCCTCCTTGCGGTCGGCCGAGCACCACACCGCCTCCGCCTTGCGGAACGAATCGGTGCCCGGACCTGAACGCGGATAGAACGCGTAGCGGATCTCGATGCCCTTGGCCAGGTACTGGTCCATCTCGCGATGCAGCTTGCGGCAGTAGCCGCAATCGACGTCGGTGAACACCGTGACCTTGCGATTTTTTGCCGCACCGCCCGCGGGCGCGAACACGATCAACTTGTCCTCACCCAGCGCGGCAAGCTTGGCCAGACGGTCGGTCTTGCGCGCGTTTTCGGTCAGACTCTGTCCGGTCTGCAGGTCGATCAGGTCACCCTCGATCAGATAACGGCCATCCTGGGTGACATATCCAAACAAGCTGCCAGTCTGGACCTCATACATTCCCGGTGCAG
>JBFFJL010000460.1:0-3153 GCA_041555955.1 Nevskiaceae bacterium | reverse complement strand
CTGCTGAACACGCGCCGTACGACGCTGGTCGAGAAGTTGCGCAAGTACGGTCTGTCGCGTGACGAGCTGCAGGACGGCGAGTGACGCGCGCCGCAGCGACAGGAGGGTTCGGATGCCGGCTTCGTGCCGGCATTTTTCTGTCTGCCTGCCGGTGCCGGAGATTTGTCGCGGAATTGCGCGAGGGGGCCGCCATTAGTTTGACGAATCCGCCTGAAAGCCCAGTGGGACGGGGATTCTGGTTCGGTGGAGCGGTCGGGACCGGAAGTTGCTCGGGGTCTGGCCAAGCCTGTTATCAGATCGGACAACGCAATGAGCAATATGGATGTCAGCTCGGTGCTCGCACAGATACGCAGCCTGCAGTCGCAGGCGGCGCTGCGACCGATCGCGCCGGCAGCCACCGAAGCCGTGTCGACGCCCAAGAGCGGTTTCGAGTCGCTGCTGAAGAACGCGGTCGACGAGGTCAATCAGGCCCAGCAGGCTTCGTCGGCACTGCAGGAATCGTTCGCACGCGGAGATCGCAGTGTGGAACTGGCCGACGTGATGCTGGCGTCAACCAAATCTCAGGTCGGCTTCCGCGCCATGACCGAAGTTCGTAACCGTCTGGTGTCCGCGTATCAGGACATCATGAATATGCCGATCTGATCCGGCCCTGTATCGAGAACGCTGAGCCATGGCCAATACCGCTATCGTCAAATCCAACGTATCGCAGATCAAGGATCATCCGGCGCTGCGCCAGCTGCTGCTGCTGGTGGGTATCGCGGGTGCCGTGGCCGCCGGTCTGTGGCTGTTCCGCTGGTCGCAGGACCCCGCGTATGTCCCGCTGTTCAGCGGGCTGAGCGATCGCGATGCATCGGAAACCGTGGCGGCGCTGCGCCAGGCCGATATTCCATTTCGCTTCGAGGCCGGCAGCGGCACCATCGCGGTGTCTGCAACCCAGCTCAACGCCGCGCGTCTGAGCATGGCCGGGCAGGGACTGCCTCGCGCGGGCGAGACGGGCTTCGAGATGATTCAACAGGACCAGGGCTTCGGCACCAGTCAGTTCATCGAAAACGCGCGTTATCAGCATGCGCTGGAAACCGAGCTGGCGCGTTCAGTGTCGAGCCTGCAGCCGGTGCGTTCGGCGCGGGTGCATCTGGCCATCCCCAAGCCCTCCGCGTTCACCCGCAGCGGTGACGCACCCAGCGCTTCGGTGCTGGTCGATCTGCAGCCGGGGCGTACGCTGGAGCAGAATCAGGTCGCCTCGATCGTGCATATGGTTGCGTCCAGCGTCTCCGGCATGTCGCCGTCGGGTGTCACGGTCATTGATCAGTTCGGGCGCCTGCTCAGCAACGACGACGGCGATACCTCGGCTGCGCGCAGCGCCGAGCAACTGGATCATGTGCGCCGCGTCGAGAGTGACTACGTGCGCCGCATCAATGAGCTGCTGCTGCCGCTGGTCGGCGTCGGTCGGGTCAGCGCTCAGGTCGCAGCGGATATCGACTTCTCCGAGGTCGAGGAAGCGCGCGAGCAGTACGCGCCGGATCCGGCCAAGGTCCGCAGCGAGCAGGTGGTCGAGGACACCACGCGTGGCGCCGCGCCGGGCGGCGCTGGCGTGCCCGGTGCGACCAGCAACCAGCCGCCGCAAGCCAGTGCCAATCCGCCGCTGAACTCTGTGGTCGCCGGCAACGATGCCGATGTGCAGAACCAGTCGCGCCAGACCGTGCGCAACTACGAGCTGGATCGCACCGTCAGCCACACGCGGCAGTCGACCGGAAAGATCCGCCGTCTGTCGGTGGCGGTACTGCTCGATCATGTGCCGCGTCCCAAAGCCGGCACGCCCGGTGAAACCGAATTGATTCCGTTGTCGGATGAGGATCTGGCCAAGGTGAATTCGCTGGTGCGCGAGGCCGTCGGGTTCGACGACCAGCGCGGCGATACCGTCAGCATTCAGAACGCTTCGTTCCTGCAGCCGGAAATTGCGCCGATGGAGCCGTTGCCGCTGTGGAAGCAGCCGGAAATCATGAGCATCGCACGTCAGATCGGTGGCTGGCTGCTGGCGATGCTGGTGGTGCTGTTCGTGCTGCGGCCAGTTCTGCGCGCGTTTCTGGCGACTCCGCTGCGCGCCGTGCCGCAAGGCGGCCCGATGCCTGAGGCCATTGGCGCGCAGCCGTCGGCGCGCGCGCTGGCGGAGGATCGGGTGGCGCTGGCGGCACCGCAGCAGGCTGCGCCGGTTCCGCAGAGCGGTTATGAACAGAAGCTGCAGGCGGCGCGCAGTGCCGTGGTGCAGGATCCCAAGCGCGTGGCTCAGGTGGTCAAGACCTGGGTCGGACAGGAGGCCTAAGCGAACATGGCGCAGGTTCCTGCACAAGCGGCCAAGGCAGCCAAGGCGCCCCCGCAAGCCATCAGCGGCGTCGAGCGTGCCGCGATTCTGCTGTTGTCTCTGGGCGAAACCGAAGCGGCCGAGGTGCTCAAGCACATGGGCGCCAAGGACGTGCAGAAGGTGGGCGCGGCGATGGCGTCGCTGACCAATGTCTCGCGTGAGCGCGCGGACGAGGTGATGGATCACTTTGTCGAAGAACTGCAGACGCAGACGTCACTCGGCATCGGCGCCGACGACTATGTCCGGCGCGTGCTGGTCAATGCACTGGGCCAGGACAAGGCTTCAGGGGTCATTGATCGCATCTTGCTGGGCGGGAACAGCAAGGGACTCGAAGCGCTGAAATGGATGGAAACGCGCGCGGTGGCCGACATCGTGCGCAATGAACACCCGCAGATCGTCGCGATCGTGCTGGCCTATCTGGATGCGGATCAGGCGGCCGATGTGCTGGCGCAATTGCCGGAGCGCATGAAGAGCGACGTGCTGATGCGCATCGCTCGGCTCGACGGTATCCAGCCGAGCGCACTGCGCGAGCTGGACGAGATCATGGAAAAGCAGTTCACCGGTGGCAGCAATCTGAAATCTTCCAGCGTCGGTGGGGTCAAGGTTGCAGCGTCGATCCTGAATCTGATGGAAACCCAGGCCGAGCAGGCCATCATCGGCAAGATCGGCGAGCTGGATCAGATTTTGTCGCAGCAGATCCAGGATCTGATGTTCGTGTTCGACGACCTGATCGAAGTCGACGATCGCAGTATCCAGACCTTGCTGCGCGAGATCGCCGGCGACACCTTGGGACT
>JBFFJL010000459.1:0-3157 GCA_041555955.1 Nevskiaceae bacterium | reverse complement strand
TCGCACTCATCGTCGTCGAGCAAGGTGTAATGGTCGATGCCGAGCGCGGTGGGCTCAAGGACGGCTGCCATGCTTACGGCCTCCGGCGTTTCATACGCCTGCAACAAACAAGCTATTGTAGCGGCTTGCCCGCGGCGCCACTACCACTAGCGCCCGCGAGCAGTTGAAGCCACGACTAGGGGGTTTCAGGCACGCTGCACTCGGCAGTCACCGGGACTCCCGGCGTCGATACGCACAGCGCGGTTTCGTCGGTCAACGCCGTATCGCCGCTGCCGTAGGTTGCGGTGATGGTGACGGCGCCATCTTCCGGCTGCAATGACTGCATCAGACCACCGAACAACAGGCCATTGTTGACCGAAATGACCGTGGCGTCAGATGCCGCCCAGATCACACTGCGCGTTATCGGTTGCGTCGCTGCACCGTTGTCGTAGCTGCCGATCGCCTGTAGCTGAATCGTATCCAACGCGGTCACGCGCGAGTTCTGCGGCGTGATGCTGATGCTGTTGAGCGTGCGCTCGACCGCGGTCAGACTCAAGGGCGCGCTATCGACTTCCGGCGGATCGGTATCGCCCTCGGTTTCGATGCTGTCATCGCCGCCATAGACGGCGGTCAGGTTGGCCTGACCCGCCGCTGATGCGGAAACGAAGTTGGGCAACACGCCCAGAGAAATCACCGCATCATCATTGTCACTGTTGACCGGGACCTGCAAAGACAGATCCTGCGTGTTGCCATCGGCAAAATGCGCGGTCACTTTCAGTGCCTCGGTGGTGCCGACCACCAGCTCGCCGCTGGTGATATCACTGAACTCGCGCTCCAGGCTCAGGCTCTCCGGCACCGCAACGTTCACCGTCGCCGTCAGACCCTGTGCCGCCACATAGTTGGGGCACAGCGGAAACTCGGCCCGCGCCGTCAGCGGGCCGCCGACTGCCACAGCGGTGACGGTGCCGGTGCTGGCGCCGATCGTCGCTACGGTTTCATCCACATTGTCGAACGACCACAGAGCAGCACTGGTTGCATCAATCTGGTATCCAGCAACCTGCGCACTCAGACTCAGGCTGGACGACGTTTCAGGGGCAACGGTGATCGTGCTCTGATTGAGCGCCAGCGCTTCGATCGGCTTGACCGTCACCTCGTAGCTGGCATGTAACCCGACGAAATCAACCGAAATCGTCGCAGTGCCTTCGGCCACCGGAATGATGGATCCCGACGCAAACGCCAGCGTCTCGTCGGTCGGCAGCTGGATATCGCCGTTGCTGACCTTGACCACAGCAGGATTGGAACTGGTCCACACGCCCCGCGAGCTGTAATCCGCCTGCCCGCCGTCGGTGAACGTACCGACCGCGACCAGCTTGTCGCTGAAGCACAGATACGCGGTGTTGTCCGAATTGCCGAACAACCCCGTGGCGGTTGCCTTCTGGATTGTCAGCGTCTCGATGCGATTGCCCTGACCGATCCCATTGATATCGCAAGCGCTCAGCAGCGCGACCATCATCAGTCCGAAGCCGATCCGGACCCGGATATGCGTGCTGCTCGACATGCAGGAATTCTCCATCGTATGAGTTTCAGGCAGCGCCCGGGGCGTCGGCCGCCGGGGACTGTTGCTGCGTGACCTTAAGCTGGACCGTGGATCGGATCTGCAGTTCCCTCAGCGCGCGGGCATCGACTGTACTCGGGGCATTGGTCAATGGGCAGTGCGCAGTCTGGGTCTTGGGGAATGCAATGACATCGCGGATGCTGCTGCGTCCGGCCATCAGCATCACCAGACGGTCCAGCCCCAGCGCAATGCCGGCGTGCGGCGGCGCGCCGTAGGACAGTGCTTCGAGCAGGAAGCCGAACTTCTCCTGCTGCTCCTCGGCGCCAATGCCGAGCAGGTCAAACACCGCCTGCTGCACCTCCGGCGCGTGAATACGCACCGAACCGCCGCCGACTTCGACACCATTCAGAACGATGTCGTAGCCCTGTGACAAGGTCGCGCCAGGGTCTGCGCGCAGCGCTGCAGCGTCAAACGGCTTGGGCGCGGTAAACGGATGGTGCAACGATGCCCAGCGTCCGCCTTCATCGCCCTCGTCCCACTCGAACATCGGCCAGTCCACCACCCACAACGCGCGCCAACCGCTCGCGGTCAGACCGAGATCGTTGCCGACGCGAAGACGCAGCGCACCGAGTGCATCGCTCACCACGCGCCAGGTGTCTGCACCGAAAAAGATCACGTCGCCGCTCTGGGCGCCGGTTCGCTCAAGAATCCCGCTCAAGGCAGCATCATGGAGATTCTTGACGATCGGCGATTTCAGACCATCGCGACCCTTGACCTTGTCTTCGACGACGATGTACGCGAGACCGCGCGCACCGTAAACCTTGACGAAATCGGTGTACTTGTCGATTTCGCCGCGCGACAGTTTGGCGCCACCGGGTACCCGCAGCGCGGTGACGCGGCATCTGGGGTTATTGGCGGGGGCTGAAAACACCTTGAAGTCGACGTCGGCCACCAGATCCTTGACGTCAACCAGTTCCAGCGGATTGCGCAGATCCGGCTTGTCCGAACCGAAACGCTGCATCGCTTCGGCGTACGGCATCTGCGGCAGCTCGCCGAGATCGACGCCCATCACCGCCTGGAACAGATCCTTCACCAGCTGTTCCATCAGCGCCATGATCTCGTCCTGCCCCATGAACGAGGTTTCGACGTCGAGCTGGGTGAATTCCGGCTGCCGATCGGCACGCAGATCCTCGTCGCGGAAGCAGCGGGCAATCTGGTAGTAGCGGTCCAGGCCGGACATCATCAGCAACTGCTTGAACAGCTGCGGCGACTGCGGCAATGCGAAGAACTGCCCGGCATGGGTATGCGAAGGCACCAGATAGTCGCGCGCGCCCTCCGGCGTTGCCTTGGTCAGGATCGGCGTCTCGACATCGATGAAGCCATTGGCATCCATGAAATCGCGAATGCGCTTGATCACCTGGTGTCGCAGGCGCAGGTTGTTCTGCATCTCCGGACGACGCAGATCGATGTAGCGATACTTCAGCCGGGTATCGTCGCCGACGGTCTCGTCGTCCGGATGAAACGGCGGCGTCTCGGCACGGTTCAGCAGCGTTACCGACTGACCCAGGACTTCAATCTTGCCGGTGGTCATGTTGGCGTTTTCGGTGCCGGCCGGACGCGGCC
>JBFFJL010000458.1:0-3175 GCA_041555955.1 Nevskiaceae bacterium | reverse complement strand
GTTGACCACGGTGCGCAGCTCTTCGGTGCTCAGGCTGTGCTGCGCAGCATCTTCCGGAGTCACGCCGATCAGTCGCAGCAGGCCGTTGCTGATCAGATTCACGGCCCAGACCAGTGGATAGATCAGTCGCAGCAAAGGCCACAGCACATACGCAGCGGGAACGCCGATACGTTCAGGGTGGAGCGCGGCGAGGGTTTTTGGAGTGACTTCGGCGAAAATTAGCAGCAGCAGTGTGGTTGCGCCAGTGGCTACGGCGATGCCGGTATCACCTGGAAAAATACGCAACCCAATAATGGTCGCTACTGAGGCGGTGAGCGTATTGATGAAGTTGTTGCCGAGGAGAATCGTGCCGATCAGGCGATCCGGACGCTGCAGCAGACTGTGCGCCAGCATTGCACCGCGCTCACCTTTCTGTGCGCGGGTTTTGATGCGATAACGGTTCAGCGTCATCAGCCCCGTTTCGGAGCCAGAGAAAAAAGCAGAGCAGGCCAGCAGCACCAGCAGCAACCCGAAAAGGGCAGGTAACGGAATATCGTCCAAGAGCGCGGTCAGCGGTGGCCGTGTCGAATCTGCTAGTTAGCGAAAGCAGAGGGTATTTGTCAACTGGGGTTACTTTAAGTGGCTGCTCTAACTCCAGTGCTCACCGAGGATTTTTTCCAAAACAAGCTTGCTGCCGAAATAGGCTAGAACCAGGACCAGATAGCCGGTCAGCGTCCAGCGAATGGCTGCGCGGCCGCGCCACCCGTAGCGCATGCGCCCCCAAAGCAGGACGCCGAAGATCAGCCAGGCGGTGATCGAAAGGATGGTCTTGTGTGCCAGATGTTGTGCCATCCAGTCGCGGATGAACCAGAGGCCAGACACCAGCGTCAGCGAAAGCAGGACGAAACCGATTCCAATCAACTGGAACAGCAGGCTTTCCATCGTCTGCAGCGGCGGCAACGCGCGAGCCATCGGCGTGACGCGGCGTCCATGCAGAAGCCGGTCCTGTAACGCCAGTAATCCTGCATGAACCGCGGCGAGTGTCAGCAGACCGGCCGATAGCAGTGACAGCACGATATGGGTCCGCGCCTTCCAGTCAACACTCTCAATATTGCTGACCGGGGTCGGGAAGGCGCTGGCGATCACTGCGGCGAGGCCGGCTGCGGGGTAGATCGCCGCGCCCATGATTTTCAGGGGTTCGCGAAAGCACAGAGCCCAGAGAAGCAGCGCAGATTGCCAGGTAAACAGGGAGATGGCCTCGTTGACGCCAATGGTCACCGCGCCGCCATGAAAGACGTGGTGTCCCAGGGTCCAGCCGTGCAGTGCCAGCGCCAGTGGCGGCAGCCAATGATCGAGTCCCCGATCAGTATCGCCGCGCGCCACGAGGGCCGCCGCAAGCAGGTAAATAATGAGAGCAATCGCACTGAATATCATGACTGACGCAGCATATCATTGGGGAACGGTGGCGTTGCCGGATTGCTGACGACGCTGTGCTAGCATGCGTTAAACGCGAATGAGGGCTCTTGGTGCATGCGGATCAAGGTGCTCGGTTGTAGCGGCGGAGTTGGGCCCGGACTTCGGACGACCAGCCTGCTGGTCGATGACGACTATCTGATCGATGCTGGCACTGGCGTCGGCGATCTTTCGCTTGCGCAACAGCAGCGTATCAAGCGTGTTTTTCTGACGCATAGCCACCTCGACCATATCTGTGGCCTGGCATTCATGGCCGACAACCTGTTTGGGCTGATTGATCGGCCATTAGAGGTTTACGCGACTTCGGAAACCTTGGCCACAATTCGCGAGCACATCTTCAATTGGCGAATCTGGCCGGATTTTTCGATGCTCCCGGACGAGACGCATCCATTGCTCAAGTGGTGCGAACTCGGGGTTGGACAGACCTTCGAATTGGACGAGCAGCGTCGACTGACGGCGTTTCGTGTCTTGCATACGGTTCCGGCCGTGGGCTACGCCATTGAAGGGCGCCGCGGCGTGTTTGCCTTCAGTGGGGACACTTATGCTGATGATCAGCTTTGGTTCTTTCTCAATTCGCTGCCCCAGTTGGATAAGCTGATCATTGAAATCGCGTTTCCGGACGAGCAGGCCGCGCTGGGACACGCGTCCAAGCATTTCACGCCGTCGTTGCTGGCTTCAGAGCTGCAGAAGCTGAACCACCGGCCGCGCTTGTACCTGACTCATGCCAAGCCGGGTTGCGAGGCCGTCATCGAGCGTCAGTGCAAACAGGCGCTTCGGGGCTGGGATTACGATCACCTTCGGCGCGGTGACACCATCAGTTTCGATTGAGGGTGGGGCTGAGACAGACGACGACAGCGGTGGGCCGCTACAATCGCCGACTTTCCATGCGTGTCGAATTCCATGTTTGAAAATCTCACAACGCGCCTTTCAAGGGTGCTCGACAGTATTCGGGGCCAGGGCAGGCTCACGGAAGACCAGATCAGCGCTGCGGCGCGTGAGCTGCGCATGGCACTGCTTGAAGCCGATGTCGCGTTGCCTGTCGTCAAGGACTTCATCGAGCAGATCAAGCAGAAGGCACTGGGTGTCGAAATCACCCAGTCGCTGACGCCCGGACAGGAATTCCTGCGTCTGGTGCAGCGTCAGCTGACCGAGACTCTGGGGGGCAGTGCGGAGCCCTTGAATCTGCGCCAGCAGCCTCCGGCCATCATTTTGATGGCGGGTCTGCAGGGTTCGGGCAAGACCACGACGACCGGTAAGCTTGCACTCCTGCTCAAGGAGCGAGAAAAGAAAAAGGTGATGGTCGTTTCCTGCGACGTCTATCGACCGGCTGCAATCGAGCAACTGCGAATTGTGTCCGGCAACGTTGGCGTCGACTTTTTCCCCTCGGAGGTCGGGCAGGACCCGGTGGCCATCGCCACTGCCGCTTTGGCGGAAGCCAAGAAACAATATGCCGATGTATTGATCGTCGATACGGCGGGCCGTACCACGGTCGACGCGGCGATGATGCAGGAGATTGCAGCGCTGCATGAAGCGTTGCAGCCAGTAGAGACGCTGTTCGTGGTTGACAGCATGACCGGGCAGGACGCGGCCAAGACCGCGCGAGCATTTGCAGACGTGCTGCCGCTGACGGGTGTAATTCTGACCAAGGTCGACGGTGACGCTCGCGGGGGTGCCGCTCTGTCGGTGCGTCAGGTGACCGGACGGCCGATCAAGTTCATCGGCG
>JBFFJL010000457.1:0-3176 GCA_041555955.1 Nevskiaceae bacterium | reverse complement strand
CTACTCCCAGGGAATCTACTCACATGAGCAAGGAAGTGAAGGACGTTCAGCTTCGCAATGCGAAGCCATCAGCGGCTCTATACCGGATCGCGGCCGGTGGCGGCCTGGCCCTAGAGGTCACGCCGAGCGGGTCCAAGCTGTGGCGCTTGCGCTATCGCTTCGCCGGCAAGGCGTCGATGCTATCCCTTGGCGCCTATCCGAATGTCTCGCTGAGAGCAGCCCGCCAGCGCCGAGATGAGGCCAAGCGCCTGATTGCCGCCAGCGTCAATCCGAGCGCGCAGCGGCGCGAGAACCGCGCCACTGACATCGTCACGGCGGACGCGACCTTCTCGGCGGTTGTGGAGCGATGGAAAGCAGACGAGCTGTCCGCCAATTCCGACGAGTACCAACGCAACGTTGCACGCATGCTTGCCCGGGATGTATTGCCCTACATCGGCGTGCGCCCAATCACCGAAATCAAACCCCGCGAGCTGATCACTGTCTTTGAGCGCATCCGTGCCCGGGGCGTCGAGGAAACTGCCCGAAGGGCACGAACGATCGTTGGGCAAGTGTTCCGCTACGCCATCCGGCGCGGCCTGGCTGACGTCGACCCTACGCAGCCGCTTCGCGGCGAACGCCGCGTGAAACCGGTCAAGCACTTCGCCGCGTTCACCGATCCAGCCGATGTAGCTCAGCTGATGCAGGCAATCTACGACTACAAGGACACACCCGAAGTCCGCGCAGCCCTCAAGCTGTCTGCCCTATTATTTCAGCGCCCTGGCGAGATTCGGCAAATGCAGTGGAACGAGATCGACTTCGAAGCCGCCCAGTGGCGCTACATTGTCAGCAAAACGAAGCGTAGCACCGCCCAGAGCCATATCGTCCCGCTGTGCACCCAGGCCGTCGAGATTCTGCGTGAACTGCAGCCGCTTACGGGCCATGGTCTGAGCCTGCGACCGGACGCGCCACGCTACGTATTTCCCACGCCTAAGACAAAGCTTCGCCCGCTGTCTGAGAACGCAGTACGGCAAGCACTGCGGAACATGGGGTTCACGAATGACCAGATGACCGCCCACGGCTTCCGCGCGATGGCGCGCAGCCTGCTAGCGGAATTGGGATGGAAGCCCGATGCGATTGAGCGTCAGCTGGCGCATAAGGCCGCCGGCCCGCTCGGCGCCGCTTACGATCGGGCCGCGTACCTGGACGAACGCAAGACCATGATGCAAGCGTGGGCGGACTACCTTGATAGCCTGCGCACGCGTTCCAGCGTCACGCCAATACGCACCGCATCGCGTGCGTAATGACGCCTTACGTCCTCGCGGATTGGCAAAAAATTGCAGATGATTGCCAAACTCCTCAATGCACAGTAGCTTTGCTCTTGAGGCGATTCAGCCGCGTCAGGGCCGACCGAAAGGCCCGATGCCGGTATCCCGGTCCAAGCTAAACAGGCGTGGCCGGGGATCTGAGTCGCCTTTTACTTGGCCCCGGACCCAGCCACCGGAGCTGCCGCATTCTTGCGACGTTGAGCCACAAATACCCAAAGGCAAAATGTGCATGTCCGTACGGGAGGCATGATGCTGACCAATAGGTTTCAAGAAGCGATCGGGCTGGCCGCTGATCTGCACGCGGATCAGGTCCGAAAAGGTACGGACATTCCATACATCGGGCACTTGCTCAGCGTTGCCGGCCTCGTCCTCGAATTTGGCGGCGACGAGCCTCAGGCCATTGCCGCTGTTCTGCACGATTTGGTCGAAGATCAAGCACACAAACTGGGCGGTGCCGACAGCGCCTACGCGGAAATTGACACGCGCTTCGGGCCAGAAGCGCGGCGGATCGTCGCCTGCTGCACCGATGCAGAGGGCGACGGCACCGGAATCAAACCACCGTGGAAACAGCGCAAGATCGCGTACATCGACCACATCCAAAAGATTGATGGTCGGGCGGCACTGGTCTCGATCTGCGACAAGATCCACAACGCCCGGTCCATCTCATCCGACCTGCGCCATGTGGGCCTGTCCGCGTTCGATCGGTTCTCCGCAGACCGCGATTCGGTGCTGTGGTATTACCGCAGCCTCGCGGACGCGTTCCTGACCTATCATGCCTCACCCGCCGCCACCGAATTCGCGCACGTGGTCGACGAACTTGAGCGTGGCGTTTCGGCCGCTATCGGCACCAGTCAGACTCTGGTGCTCTAGGCACTCGAACCAGGACCCGTAGGGGCATGCAATGGCCAAATCAGTTTCAGTATCCGTATACGCGATCGGCGCACGCACCGCGCGCCTTCACATCGAGCCCAGGTGGTGGCCGGCAGACGTGCTTTGCCACGATCCCCGATTCCAACAGTCAAACGACACGGGCTCCTACAACGACTGGACGGCCGAGCTGAACGAGGACGCCTTTCTTCGACTGCATGAGGAGTTTCGCCCCCTTGCCACTACTGGCATCTACCACTCTGACGACTGGCAGCTGCGGATACAGCCCCAGATCCAGGTCCTGGATGCAACCCTCAAAGGTGCCCTGGGCACCATCAGCCACGTTAACGTCACGGTCTTTGAGTGGGAGTCAGGCCTTTAGGCGCTTTGCCGCTCCCAGCACAGCTTCACTCGCAGCTGATTCGACGCAGTCACGGCGCAGCTGACGGCTCGTTGACGGGGGTCGGATGGCGCGTTAGCTTCAGGAAGTGACCCGACCATAGGAACGACGACCGAAAGTCGTCCGGTCGGCATCCTGGCGGAGCCTTGCAAGTTCTGACGGGGACTCGGGTCATTCTTGCTCCTGCCGAGACGGTTCTAATTGGCACGAGAAGTCCTGCACCGGCGCGAGAGCACATGCCGCGAGTCAGCCCCGAAGAACAAGAATTCCTCGCCACCCTGGATAAAGCGGTCGAGATGCGCAACCGCCATGTGCCCCGATATCGTCATGGGCGGCGCACCATGCTCGACATTGAAATGCGAGTCATCGACGCCCTCCGCAAGGCGCCCAGGCAGGCACTGAATTTGTTTGAACCGATTCGCGACGCCAATGACCTGTATCGGTCACTCGAAAAGCTCATCGACTGTCGCATTGCCTCACAGTGAATGTTACCCAGCGTAGTTGTTGCCTCATCTGAACTGTTACCGCCAGGTGGTCGTGTGAGCATCCCCTTTTTCAGCGCGAGGGGGCTCAATGGACATGCGATTGGATCGCCAGGCGAGGCG
>JBFFJL010000456.1:0-3189 GCA_041555955.1 Nevskiaceae bacterium | reverse complement strand
CAGCCTCTTCCAATGACACATGAGCCTGAAGGGGGCGCGTGATTCCAACGTGAAGTGAGCCTGAAGGGCCGGCGGGGCGCCGGGATCATCGGAGGATGATCGTGACGCTCAAGACCCAGGGGCTCCAGACACTGGAGCAGATTCGAGCCTTCCTCGCCGGCAGCGCGCCGCTGTCCTTCGCGGCGCCGCAGCGTGAGGCCGCCTACGGCTTCGTCGCGGCCCAGCTCTGCCATTTCGACTACCTGCGCCTGGGCAAGGCCGACAAGGGACTGGTGCACCGCTATCTGTGCAAGGTGACGGGCATCTCGCGGGCGCAGATGACGCGCCTGATCGCGCAGTACCGCGCCACGGGCCGGGTGGTCGATCGTCGCGGGCCGCCGGCCGAGCCCTTTGCGCGGCGCTATACGCCCGAGGACGTGCGCCTGTTGGCCGAGGTCGATGCCCTGCACGGCACGCTGTCCGGCCCGGCCACGCGCAAGCTCTGCGAGCGCGCGTGGGCCGTCTTCGGCGACGCCCGCTTCGCGCGTCTGGCCGGCATCTCCAACGGCCACCTGTACAACCTGCGGGCCTCGCAGACCTATCAGCGCCAACGCGGCCCCTTCGACAAGACCCGTCCGGTCCAGCTGCCCATCGGCGAACGCCGCAAGCCGCGCCCCGAGGGCCGCCCCGGCTTCGTGCGCGTCGATACCGTCCACCAAGGCGATCTCGACGGCATCAAGGGCCTCTACCACCTCAACCTCGTCGACGAGGTCACGCAGTTTCAGTTCGTCGGCTCGGTCGAGCGCATCTCCGAGGCCTTCCTGATCCCCGTGCTCGAAGCCCTCATCGAGCGCTTCCCGTTCCGCGTCCTGGGCTTCCATGCCGACAACGGCTCGGAGTACATCAATCACCGCGTCGCCAAGCTCCTCAGCAAGCTCTACGTCGAGCAGTTCACCAAGTCGCGCGCACGTCGCAGCAACGACAACGCCCTGGCCGAGTCCAAGAACGGTGCCGTCGTGCGCAAGCACTTCGGCTACGCCCACATCCCCGGCCGCTTCGCCGCCCGCGTCAACGACTTCGCCCAGGACGTGCTGTCGCCTTACCTGAACTTCCACAGACCCTGCTTCTTCCCCACCGAGGAAATCGACGTCAAGGGGCGCCTGCGCAAGCGCTATCGCTACGACCAGATGATGACGCCCTACGACAAGCTCAAAGCGCTGCCCGATGCCGCCACCTTCCTCAAGCCAGGCTTCACCTTCGACAATCTGAATGCCCTCGCCCTGTCCATCAGCGACAATGACGCCGCCCGCGCTCTCAACCAGGCTCGGGATCAACTGTTCCGTTCCATCAGCAAAGCCCAGCAACCCGCCGCCTGACAGCCCCTCACTCAGATCCGCCCTTCAGGCTCATCTCTGAATTGGAAAGGACTGCGGCCGTCGAAATCATTCCGACGGCTTGGCTGTCAATCCGGTGGATTCCTCAGTGCACGGGCAGTTTGAATCCGGCCACTGATTCGCGCAGTTTTTCAGACAGCACGTTCAATTCCTCGACCGCCTGCGCAGTGGAGTGGGCCGAACCGGAGGTCTGCACGGCAATCTCTCGAATGACCTGCATGGTGCCGGCAATCTTGGTCGCCTGTGCGGACTGATTGCGCGCCGAAACCGAAATGCTGGTGATCGATTGCGACAATTCCTGCGATGAGGTTTCGACCTTGGTCAGGGCCTGGCCGGCTTCCTCGGCGCTCTTGGCGCCGACCACCACGTTCTGCGTCGAGCGCTCCATCGATACGATGGCTTCGTTGGTGTCGGCCTGAATCGTCTTGACCAGGGTTTCGACCTGCCGGGTTGCATTGGCAGCACGTTCGGCCAGGCGCTGGACTTCGTCGGCGACCACGGCGAAGCCGCGGCCGGCTTCGCCGGCCATCGCAGCCTGAATCGACGCGTTCAGTGCCAACGTATTGGTCTGTTCGGCGATGTCATTGATGAATTCGATGATGTTGCCGATTTCCTGCGAGGACTCGCCGAGACGCTTGATGCGCTTGGAGGTGTCCTGGATCTGTTCGCGCAGGGCAGTCATGCCGAGGATCGTTCGGTTCACCGTCTGCGCGCCGTCGCGCGCCACGTCGACGGACTGGCGAGCCTGATCCGCCAACTGCTCAGCGCTCGCCGCCACCTGCTGCAGCGATTGCGAGGTCGTGGCGATGGTGTTGGTAACGTCGGTGATTTCACGGGCCTGACGTTCCGACGCCTGATTCATGCGCAGCGCGGTTTCCTTGGTGCCGGATGCCGCCAGCGCGATTTCCGACGAGGTCGTGGTGATCGTTCCGACCAGGTTGCGCATGTTCTGCACGGTGTAGTTGATCGAGTCGGCGATGGCGCCCGTGAAGTCCTCCGTCACGGTGACGTCGACCGTGAGGTCGCCGTCGGCCAGGTTGGTGATCTCGTCCAGCAGCGACAGAATCGCGTGCTGCTGTTTGGCGTCACGCTCTTCGGCCAGACGCAGGCGGCTGCGGGTATTGCGCACCAGAATCACGATGAACACGACCAGCAGAACGATCGCCAGGGCTCCGCAGACGGTGACGACGATCGGCAGGATGACCTGGCGCACGCGCGTATCCAGCAGGCCTTGCTCGAGGACCTTGGCGGTTGCGATGACATTGGTTGCCGCACCCTGCAACTCGCCAGCGGACAGCTGCAATTGATCGATGGCTTCGGCACTCGCCAGGATATTGGCGTTGGCCTGTGCGATGGCTTCAAAGCTCTGCGCAGCACTGCGTGCGAGCTCGCCGGCAGCTCCCTGCTCGGACAGTGAGCCGTTGATCTGGGCGAATTCGGTGATTTCGCTGTCCAGCTTGGCCGCCATCACCTTGGCATCGCGACCGCGCGCCAGCAGACCTCGCGCCTGGGCGGAAATCCGCTCGAGCCGGATCAGCTGATCGATACCGGGGTTGTCGCTGCCGCGATTGCCGAGGCGGCGGGCGATTTGCTCATATTGACTGAAAAGGTCGCCATCGGCCGACGACGAGTGGACCGCATCGACAATCGTGGCAGTGGCTGTGGAGGTGGTACGCCAGGCGTCCTGACCGTCAATGACGGTCTGCGCAATCTTGGTCAATCCCGCCCAGGCATTCGACAGCGCGGCAACTTCCGGTTGCACAGCAGTGGGGGCCGGCAGGATGCCGACGTCGGGGTCGCCCTGAGCCAGCGTCTG
>JBFFJL010000455.1:0-3196 GCA_041555955.1 Nevskiaceae bacterium | reverse complement strand
TACGCCGAAAAGACCGTGTCATTGCGGCAGATCTTCAGCGAATACGGACTGATGCGCTATCGCGTGCTATCCGAAATCCGCTGGCTCATTACCCTGGCCGCGACCCCGGAGGTGGCGGAAGTTGTATCGCTGTCGCCAGCGGCCCGCGACAAACTGGACCGGATTGCCGAGCAGTTCGATTTGGAAGAAGCGCAACGGGTCAAGGCCATTGAGGACACGACCAACCATGACGTCAAGGCCGTCGAGTACTACCTGAAGGAGAAGATCAGCTCGCACGCTGAACTCAGTGACATCAAGGAGTTCATCCACTTTGCCTGCACTTCTGAGGACATCAACAACCTCGCGCACGCGCTGATGCTGCGGGATGCCCGCGATCAGGTGCTGTTGCCGGTGATCGACAAGCTGATCAAGTCCATCGGCGGGCTGTCGCATGCCTATGCCGAACAGCCGATGTTGTCGCGCACACACGGCCAGCCGGCGTCGCCGACGACGCTGGGCAAAGAAATGGCGGTATTCGCACAGCGCCTGAAACGCCAGCGCGAGCAGTTCGCTGCGGTGGAAGTTCTGGGCAAGATGAATGGTGCGGTGGGCAACTGGAATGCGCACTATGCCGCATACCCGGACGTCGACTGGCCGAAGGTCGCCAAATGCTTTCTTGACGACCTGGGTATCGGTCTGAGCCCGGCCACCACGCAGATCGAGCCGCATGACTACATTGCCGAGTATTTCCACGCGCTGACGCGCCTGAACACCATCCTGCTCGACTTCTGCCGTGACGCCTGGGGCTACATCTCACTGGGCTACTTCAAGCAGCGCACTGTGGCCGGCGAAGTCGGCAGTTCGACGATGCCGCACAAGGTCAACCCGATCGATTTCGAAAATGGCGAAGGCAATCTGGGATTGGCCAACGCGATCATGCAGCATCTGGCCGAGAAGTTGCCGATCTCGCGCTGGCAGCGCGATCTGACCGATTCCACGGTATTGCGCAATCTCGGTGTCGGCGCTGCGCACGCGCTGGTCGCCTATCAGGCCATTGCCAAAGGCATCAGCAAGCTTGAAGCCGATGCCTGGCGCATGGGCCAGGATCTGGACGGCAACTGGGAAGTGCTGGGCGAAGCGATCCAGACTGTGATGCGTCGCTACGGCCTGCCGGAGCCCTACGAGCAGCTCAAGCGCCTGACCCGCGGGCAGAAAGTTGGGCGCGACGCAATCCGCGAATTCGTGCGTCAGCTGGAATTGCCTGAGGTCGAAAAACAGCGTCTCCTGGAAATGACACCGGCGACTTACACCGGCAACGCCGTCGATCAGGCCAAGGCGGTTTGAGCACACGCACGTGACCATCAGCGACGAATCCGGATCGGAACGTGGAATGACAGAGTCGCATGATTCGGGCAACGTGATCCAGGGAACGGCGGCGTTTATCGAGCACGCGGAGAGCCTGGTGCGCGGCGCTCGAATGCGTGTCTGCCTGTTTACGCAGACACTGGACGCACGCATTTACGGCGGCGAGCGTTTTACCGACGCAGTGCGCGAGTTTGTGCTGCAACACGAACGCGCGCACGTTCAGGTTCTGATTCAGCAACCGGAAGTCGCGGTGCGCCGTGCGAACCACCTGGTTGAACTCGGGCGGCGCCTTTCCAGCCGGATTCAGTTTCGACAGCCGTCCGATGAGCACCGAGGGCTGGTCTGCGAATATCTGATCGGTGATGAGCGGCAGATGCTGTACAAGGAGCGCACTGATCAGCTGGATGCCGTTTGGCAGCCCGAGGCCCCGCGCGAAGCACGCCTGCGCCTGCGTGAATTTGACGCTGTCTGGGATTACGCGGTGCCTGCTCGTGAACTGGGAGAATTGCGCCTCTGATTGAGGCGCGGTCGGGACAAGCCCGACCTGAGTGAATAGTGCGCACCATTCATCGCGACACGGCTGCCGCTCGACTGCGTGCCCTCCCCGGCCGTTAACGGTTGGTATACAAATTTGTGTATTGTTCGATCCCGGGGAATTCGGGAACTCGTGACTGTGCGCAAAAATCCATACAGACGCCGTGCTTGCGGTGGTTTTACGGCGCTCGAGTTGCTGACCACCATCTCGGTGGCGGCGATCGTCATGGCGTTTGCAGCGCCCGGCTTGAGTTCGTTCCTGACCATCAATCGACTTGCGGCGGAATCCAATGCGCTGGTCAGCGCTTTCAGCTTCGCACGGAGTGAAGCCGTTACCCGATCCAGCCCAATCGGCCTCTGTCCCTACGGTCAGGATGCCCATGGCGTGTATGCCTGCATCAACTCCACCACCTGGTCTGGTGGCTGGATGACATTTACGGACGCAGCCGGCACCAGCGGTACCTTCGATTCCACGGATGTTCTGCTGCGTGTATTTCCGGGAATCAGTGACTCGGATACGTTGACGGCGACAACGACGTCGCTGCGCTTTGGCTCCGAAGGATTCCTGAATGCCGCTTCCGGCGTCGCCTTTGCGCTGGTTCCCGGGCATTGCTCGGGTTCGCAGCGGCGTGCGATTACCCTGAGCCTGCAGGGTCGAGCACACACCAGTCCCGAGGCCTGTTGAGATGGGTGCATATCAACAGCGCGGTTTCGGCATGGTCGAGGTGTTGGTCGCCACCGTTCTGCTGTCGATCGGGCTGCTCGGGCTCGCCTCGTTGCAGACCTACAGCATCCAGCGCAGCACCAGTTCCGCACAGCGCGTTGCCGCCGTCGAGCTGGGATACGACCTGTTGGACCGCATGCGCGCCAACCGCGCGCAGGCAATTGCCGGACGATATGACGTCCAGATCGGTACGACTCCGACCGCCAGCGACCTCGCAACAGCCGACGTGCTGCAATGGAAGGCACGTCTCGCCGAAGCACTGCCCGATGGAGACGGATCGGTGCTGGTCGAGAATCAGATCGCGACGATCACGGTTACCTGGACCGATACTGCCCGCGTCGACACCGGCGGCGGTAGTGGCGGTGCATTCAATCTCCGGACGCAGCTGTGATGCGCCGCGCCTCAGATCGCCGTCAAACGGGCTTCACCCTAATCGAGATCATGATCTCGCTGGTCTTGGGACTGCTGTTGCTGGCCGGCCTGTTCAACGTCTACCTTGCGACCAAGCGCAGCTACACCATGACTGAGGCTCTGGCAGCCCGCCAGGAGACGGTGCGCTATGTATTCCAGCGCATCGCTGCTGATGCCCGTATG
>JBFFJL010000454.1:0-3198 GCA_041555955.1 Nevskiaceae bacterium | reverse complement strand
GAAGACGGTCACCGGCTGGTCGCTGCGCAGAAGCCGGTCGCCAGCAAGGAAGACTTGCTGCTGGCGCTGACCACAGCCAGCTCGCACGAGCATCTGGCCTTGTTCGAGCGGGTGGCGCGCTGGAACGCGAGCCCGCGCGACCGCATGTTTGCGATCGGCGTTGCCGACAAGATTTTTGTGCAGCGCAATCCCGAGCACTTCCGGATCGCGCAGTACGCATTGTGTGAAGTGGTCTGGCGCGCGGCATCGCCTGAACGCCGGCAGGAGTTGATCGACGCCGGCGACCCGATTGGCGATATCGTCGTTGGCATTGTTAATGCTGCGGTTGCCGCCGGCGATCTGGACCTGAACGGCATGAGTCCGGAGCAATTGACGATCGGCACCTGGGCCTTGGTCAATGGCACACACAATCTGGTCCACGCCGAAGGCGTGCTGGAGGATTTTGACGTGCGCGAGCCGTATCGCTTGATGTGCCGTCATCTGCAGGTGTTGCTGAACGGCTATGGTTGGCGGCCGCTGGCCGATCTTTCGGATGACCAAGCGCTGGACAAATTGATTGAACGAATCAAGGACGAGGTATTCCATGATCTGTGCTGCGAAAAGTAGCCGTGCGACCTTGATCGCCGCGGCGCTGAGCGCTGCGGTAGCTTCGACGCCGGTGTCGGCAATGGGACTGAGCGATGCGTTGAAACTGGCGCTGGCGCGTGACCCGGCGGCAACGGTGGCCGAGGCGCAGTACGCCGTTGACCGCGAATCGTCAGCGATCGATCGCGCCAGTCGTTTGCCCATCGTGGCCGCCGGAGGCAACTATCAGTACGCGACGACCGATTCGGTGGGTGTTTTCGGCGAAAGCAGCGACAAGTATCCGAGTTGGGGGGCGCAGCTTGAGGCGCGTCAGCCCTTGTTCCGGCTTGACTGGTTCGCGCGCGGCGACCGTGCCCGCGCACTCGACAGTCAGGCCGATGTGGCTTACCAGCAGCGTCACCTGCAGATTCTTGAACGCGTTGCCGAGCGCTACTTCAGTGTGCTGGACGCGCAGGATCAGCTGGCCCAGGCGCAAGCCGAAGCCCATGCCGTGCGCGAATCGCTGGAAGATACGCGCAAGCGCTATGCCGTCGAGCTGGTGCCCGGCACTGACCTGAAGGAAGCGCAGGCACGCGACGATCTGGCGCAGGCGCATCTGCTGTCGGCACGCACCATCCTGGAAACGGCGCAGGATGCTCTGGATGAAATTACCGGCAGCGGCTACGTCGAGCTGCCTCGGCTGCCGGAGGACGTGGTCTTTCCGCCGCTGACGCCGTCGGAACTGGAACCTTGGGTGGTGGCTGCACGTGAGCGCAATCCGTCCGTGCTGCTGGCGCAGCAGGCAACGATCGTCGCCGTGACAGATCGCAAGAGTCGTCTGTCGGACGCCATGCCCACCGTGGACCTCGTGGCCAATGCGAGCCGGCAGGACACCAGCGAGTACACGTTTGGGCAGAAAGTCGACGACGCCCGTGTCGGTGTCGAGCTGAGCGTGCCGATCTATGCGGGCGGCGCCACTCGCGCATTGCTGCGGCAGGCCGATGCCAGCGTTCGAGTGGCGCAGGCCGATCTGAATCGGGTCGTGCTGGAAACCGAGCGGACTGCACGTCAGCTGTATCGCAAGGCACGGACCGCTTATGCCGAGTCGGAGGCCTACCAGCGCTCGCTGGAGTCCGCGCTGTCCGCCGAGGCGGCGACGCAGGCCGGTTACGACGCCGGAACGCGAACGATTACCGACGTGCTCGACGCCAAGTCCAACGTCACGCAAGCGCGGCGCGAAATGAACGCGTCGCGCTACAAGCTGTTGCTGAATCTGGTCCAGCTCAAGAGTCTCACCGGCGAACTGTCCGATCAGGACTTTGCACAGATCGATCAATTGCTTCGCTAGCCCCTGCACAGAGAGCCCTGTGCAAACGTATTTCAGGAACCGGTTATGAACGACTTCACTTCAAGAACGAACGCCGTCGTCGACACCCGCGGTGATGCGGGATCCCAGAAGCGCAAGGCCATCGTGCGTCTGGCCGTACTGTTGCTGTTGGCGCTGGTGCTGTTCGGCGGCGTGTTCGGCATGAAATGGTTCGGCAACAAGATGATGGTGCAGTACCTGGAGAACATGCCGACGCCACCGGCCACGATTTCGGTGACCGAGGTTGCGCAGATGGTTTGGGACAATCGTCTTGAAGCCATCGGCACCCTGGTGCCGGTCAACGGCGCCGAGCTGACGACTGAAGCGGGAGGCATCGTTCAGGCGATCCATATCGAGTCGGGCGCGCAGGTGACCAAGGGTGCGCTGCTGGTGTCGCTGGATTCCGCCAACGAGCAGGGTGAGCTCAAGCGTCTGCGGGCGCAGGCGGAATTGTCGGAGCTGAATCGCAAGCGCCGTGAGCAACTGTTCAAGCTCGAAGCGATTTCCAAGTCCGACTATGACGCCGCGGTAGCCGAGGCCAATGCCGCCAAGGCCGCGGTTGAAGCGCAGGTCGGACGTGTTGCGCAGAAGGAAATTCGCGCGCCGTTCGCCGGTCGTCTCGGCATCCGCAAGGTCAACGTGGGCCAGTACGTTGCGGCGGGTACGCCAATTGTGTCGCTGCAGTCGCTGAACCCGATCGATGTCGATTTCAGTCTGCCCGAGCAGTACACCGGTTCCGTTGCCCCGGGCTTCGGCGTGACCGTGCGCATCGATGCCTATCCGGATCGCAGATTCAGCGGCGAGGTGCTCGCGGTCGAACCGCGCGTCGATACCGCGACCCGCAATTTCGGTTTGCGCGCGCGCCTGCTCAATCCGGAGGAGCTGCTGCGCCCCGGGCAGTTCGGCCGCGTGGTATTGAGTCTGCCGGGTGAGCAGCAGGTGATCGCAGTTCCGCGTACGGCGATCAGCTACAACTCCTACGGGACTTCAGTCTTCGTGGTGCAGAAAAATAAACCGGCCGCCGACGCAGCCGAATCCGCGCCTGCTGCGCCACCGGCCCAGGGCCCGACAACTGATCTCGAAGTGGTGCAGCGCTTCGTGCATGTCGGCAACAGCCGCGGTGATTTCGTTGCGATCCTCGACGGGCTGAAGCCGGGAGAACAGATCGCGACCTCAGGTTTGCTGAAACTGCGGAACCAGCAGCCGGTGATCATCAACAACGACAACGCGCCGGATGCGCAGCTGGCGCCGAAACCGCCGCAGACCTG
>JBFFJL010000453.1:0-3199 GCA_041555955.1 Nevskiaceae bacterium | reverse complement strand
GCCGACCCGGATATGACCGGCGTCGACACCGTACCAGTCGGCGAGTTCGCCGGTCAGCCGGTGAATGGCATGCCCGATCGACATGAACGGCTTGCCCTCAAGCTCAGCGTCGCGCACGTACTTGAGCATGCACAGCGGGAAATTGTACGAGGCCAGATTCTTCAGGTGAGCGCCCGAATCGGCAAAGCCGATGTGGACTTGCCGGTTCTTGCACAGCTTGCGCATCACGTGAACCCGCTCGCCAGCGAACTGCACACCCCAGCGCAGACGCTCACGGTATTCCAGCGCGAGATCGAGAAAAGTGTCGATGGCATCGCGCTGTCGTTCGCGCGCGATCTCGGCGAAGTTCTTGCCGATCAACGAGGCGTCCGGGCATTCGACGACCCAGGCGTCGGCAAACTCCCGGTGCCACAGGCCCGCAGACAACATGGATTTCATGTTGCGACGCAGGATGTCGCGAAATTCCGGCTTGGCAGCTTCCGCATACATGTCCTGCGGATTCTTGACGTCGCGCAGGATGCGCGCATCAGCCAGTTCGCCAAAGGAGTTGAAGTCCAGACCGTAGGCATAAATGATGAACGGCGACGGCAGGAACTGCCAACGCAGATTGGCCTTGAGCACGGTGTTCGCAAACCATCCGCCCAGCGGCCCAAGAAAATAAAGATTGGGCATGGACTTGAGGTCCAGCACGGTCAGCAGGGACATCTTCAGCGCCTTGCGGAACCAGCCGATGGCGCTGAGAAAGAAGGCCACGACATTGATCTTGCCGACCGCGTCCGGCGCCGACTGCAGCACCCGTCCGCGGCGACGCAGGATCGCGTGCAGGCGGCGATACTCGCTCCAGCGCGCATACGTCGATGGCAGCGGCTTGGCCCAGGCGCGGTCACCGTCCATGCGATCGAGCTTGGTCGTCATCGTGGAGAGGCCCGCAAATCCCGCGTCCAGAGCCTCCTCCAACAACTGCTCCATGGTCCGCATCTCGTCGGCGGTCGGCGTCACGCCGCTGACGGCGCGCTCCAGGCCCATCGCGCGCACGCGGATGTCCGAGTGCCCAATGAACGGCGCGAGGTTGGGGCCCAGCGGGTGGTTCTCGAAAAAGCTGCGGAATTCCGCTGGCGAGCGCCACCGCTTCAGCTTGTGCAGCAGCGGCAGAACCTGCGCGCGCGGCACGGCTTCGACTCGAGTGAACAGATCCGAGCAATCTTCCGGCTCGGCGCAGACCATGGAAATGGAGCAGATGCCGGTCATCACCGTCGTCACGCCGTGGCGCACGGATTCGGCCAGTTCGGGCGCGGCAATGATTTCGGCGTCGTAGTGCGAATGCGCTTCGATGAAACCGGGGCAGACCCAGCGCCCGCGGGCGTCAATGACCCGGGTCGATTCGCTGGCCGTCAGTGGTTCGGCACTGACCGCTGCAACTCTTCCATTGACAATGCCGATGTGACGGATCGTGCCCCGCCCCTGCGCTCCGTTCTCCGGCATTGAACCGTCGAAGTAGTCACCGCTAGCAATGATGATGTCGTATTTCATATAGGTCTAAATCACGTCAATTAACGACCAACGCGCAGGAACAGAACCGGAAAAACGCGCCCAACCGAACAACAGGTACATTTTGGATCAATACTCGACCATACCAGTGATGGTGCTGGCAATGGCATCGGGAGCCGACTGCATGAGCCCTTCAGAGCGCACCGTGCGGTTGAAGCGTTCAATGCCGGCGGACTGCCGCAGCCTGCCGGATATGCGAATCTTCTGCTGTTCTGGCCCCGTTGGGCATGCGTCCGGTCACTTGCACCACGGCCGATCGCCGGCGCTCTCGCCCGCCGCTATCGACGGACTGGCGGTTGGGTTGCTGTGATCCGACGAGCGCAGGCACCGGATGTCCGCGCCGCCCGATACACCGACCGGCTCATTGCGCGACGAGAAAAACAGTATCGGAAATCTCGTCGCCAATCGTCGTGTTGTCACGAATGACTCGCGCCAGCGTCCTCGACTCGACCATCGTGCGCTCTTCAGGCGTCAGCATCTGAATATCAGGATTCTGGTACCAGTAGCGGTCGCCATCCCGCAGTCGCTCGAACTGGTCCGCGATGATTCTGAAAAACAGCTCGCCCACCAACGCACCAGGAAAATGATCCTCGGACAGACCCCCGACCCATGGGTCGATCAGATCGACGCTGCCATAGGTGCGCTGCAATCGCTGAACGATTTCCGGATCACTGGAAATCTGGTCAAAACGCGATATGGCGGGAAGACCAAAAGCCAATCGCATGCCGTTGTAGTCCGGCATGCCATGATCGCGACCACGCTGGATGTTGAGCGCCGCCAAATCCAAACCACCGGCTCCGGGCGAGCCGAACAGGAAATTACGCAGATCATCAATCACGAATGGATCAATTTCCTGCGCCGTCTGCGATGCCAAGCCGCGCAGAATCGGGTCGATTCCGCCTTCGGTCAGCAGCCGCTGTGGCTGAAAGTACGCGTCACGCAGCGGCAGATCACCCGCGGCAACCGGCGTCCCGTCCGGTTCCATGCGCCGCAGCATCGGTGACACCATGCTATGCCCGAAACGAAAGGCCACTGACGTGAACTCGTTCATCATGCGGGCATTCACGTTCGCGTCATAACCCGCATACGGTGCAAGCACGCCGGGACCGAGCAGAATCGGCAGGAACTCGTTGTAGGTGATCGCTTGCACCTCGGCGCCAACGATGGCCCTCGCACGCTGGTAAACGCGCTCACCCGAGAGTGCCGGTTCGCGTTGATGAATTCGGTCCGCAGTCAAATTGTGTTCACGAACAAAAAGGGCATGCAGGGCGGTCAAGCCCAATTGTTCATTGGCGCGCACATCGCCAGCCAAAAACAGATGGGAATCATCAGGCGACGGCGCGTTATCGAATCCCGCATCATTGAACGGCGGAAAACCCTGGGGACTGATTCGCAGACGGCCGCTGCCGTCATGCGTGCGCAGGGCATCTGCCCTGACCGGATCCGAACCATAGACGTTGCTGGCGTCGATGTACGCGGTCAGCGCGTTCATCTGCTCGCGTGGCCCCTCGATCCCGCTGAGCGGATCAAAGCTGCTGCGATTGAAATCGATCACAACGGCGCCGGTCGCCCCGGGATCAAACTGCGGATCTCCAGGTGGCACCGGAATTCCGAAGGGCTCCTTCGGGTTCGCCTCCGGCGACAGGGTCAG
>JBFFJL010000452.1:0-3203 GCA_041555955.1 Nevskiaceae bacterium | reverse complement strand
GCCTTGACCACCTTCTTGACGAAGTCTCCGTCGCCCAGGTCGCGGAGCACTCGGCGAACTTTGCACCAGTTCTCGAAGAAGTACTCTTGCAGTAAAGGCAGAACGCGACGTCGAAACGTCGAGTCGAGATCGTCAAGAGTATTCACGCCCAGAAAGTAGGCGTGGCCGATAGTGTGGTCGCGGTCATAGAGGACTTCGATACGCTCGTTCATTGCTGCCAGCAACTTATCGAGTTCGATCCCCTCGACCACAACGCCAGCCAGGCAGCTTGGATCCGGCATCAACTCGACGAAGTCGAAGCGCCTCCGCAATGCCGTATCAAGCAGGGCGATGGATCGATCAGCGGTATTCATAGTTCCCAGAAGGTGCAAGTTCGCCGGGACGCTGAAGTCCTCGCCCGAGTAGGGCAGCGTTACGGTGACTGCGTTATCTTCGCCCTCCCGCTTATCAGGCTCAATAAGCGTAATGAGCTCTCCGAACACCTTGGAGATATTCGCCCGATTGATTTCATCAATGATGAGCACGTGGGCGTCCGTGGTCGGCGCCTCAACCTGATCACTCAGCAGCGCCTGCATCTGATCAAACTTGATGTCGCTCGGACTGAGCTTGCCGATGCTCGATGCCCCGAAACGCTTCGCGTAAATCCCGTCAGCTGGCCGCCCCGCCTCAAAGACACCAAGCCACTTAACGGCACGCATCTGACGGAATGGAGCCGCTTCCGCATACTCATACTCACCGGTTACTTCCGCGATAGCGCGGAAGAGTTTGTTGCCGTGTGATACGACAATAATGTCGCCGATCTTCATCTCGTGCTTGAAGCAGTCCATGTGCCACGCATGCGACGCCTTCTTCGCGTCGGGAAGCTCTGGATGCTCCTGTCCAATCAACTGCTCGATCGCCTCCTGGTCGGCATAATCAGAGAAGTCAACGTTCGATCCCCAGGCGAGCAGGACGCACTGGTTCTTGATGCAATAGTCAAAAACCGTCTTGCCTTCTTCCGTACCTGCCGCCCCGAATGACATTCTAAAAATCGTTCGGTCCTGAAGTGGCTTGCCTTTGAGTCCCGGGGTGACAATGCTGCGAATCTTTGCGGATGTACACGCGCCCTTGAAGACGCCCGGCCGGACGCTGTAGACGACCTGCCCAGCATTACCGACGTGGGGGCGCAGCCCCTCGACAAATTCCTCGTAGCCGTACGACTGATGAAACGTAACGAACGAGACCCTGCCTTCTAGGCGTAGCTCTTCGAAGCGCCGTCGGATGGCCGCCTGATTTCCGTCGCCTGGCAAGACTCCGTCACAAAGGAGGACCGCATGTTTCGACGTTGCGTAGGTTTTGCCGGTCCCCGGCGGGCCATAGAGAATCGTGTTGGTGGCCATCTGATGTTGTCTTCTTGTTGAAACAGTTGATGTCTCGAGCTGGTGGGGGGCAGTAGTCGAGGTGGCGACCTTTACCACTGAAGCCTTTTTAAAAGCAGAAACCACATGCTCCAGCCCAACCATTGATTCGATTCGGTAGCAATGGAGTCCTGCGTTAGAGAACACGCTTGACCCAGCCTCAACGATTCCATTGTCTGGAGAGGCGAGCTCCTCCTTGAGGCCGACGAGGATCGCTCCGTTCTGCTCCTTCACCCAAAGATAGTCCCCATTGACATCTTTTCTATACCAGCGGTCTCCGGGCTCGGATTCGCTCCTTCGAAAGACGAAATTCGCGTCAAAGAGTGCTTTTGCGGCACTCCAGTTCAGTTCCGATGACATCACTCAATCATCCGCCGACCTTGACACGCTCTGCCTCAATGAAGGCGCGGCTAACCTCCTCGACGTCTCCCAGCTGGCAGGTCACCGTTCCAGAATTTCCGTTCTTGTTGCGTCGCCTGAATCGAGGGGCGCGCATAGCCATTACCTTCTCGAGAGCTTCCCAGTAACTTTGGATGTAACGCTCTTTGTCGACGCCTCGCTGACCAATCTCGTAGCCACCCCTTAGTCGGCATTCCGGGAAAAAGAAGGTCTTCGCACCATCACTTTCACGATAAAAAGGAACCTTGACGAACTCCGCGCTCATTGAACCATCCGACATAAAAACTCCTAAATGCTCTGGTTGTCTATCAATAGAAAAACGGGGCAGCTACCGCTCAAACCTCAGCAATCTTTGCCCTGGCCTCCTGGCGCTGCGCATACTCACTCACCCAGCACAGTGTGTTAACCAAGGCCATTTGAACCGGACTTCTGACATCAATGTCCAGCAGCCTGGCACTGGCAACGACTCCGGCCCAACACCTCGCACGCGAAATGGCTACGTTCAAACGATTCTTGCTGTACAAAAAGTCGATGTCCCTCGGGAGATACTCGCCAGATGACGTAGTCATCGAGACAAGAACCGCTTCCGCCTCTTGCCCCTGAAATTTATCAACGGTGCCAACGCGCGCGCCATTGGGCAGCACCTGCTTCAGGCGATTGACCTGCATGTTGTATGGCGCGACCACCAAAATGTTCTCCAACCGCATAGGATGCTCGTGCCCTTTACGGTCGACGTATGTCCGCGTCAGTAGATCCTCCACGATGCCGCGGATGACCTCCGCTTCCTCGTCGCTCCGCTGCGAACACCCTTCGTGCTCCACCTTGATGAAGGAGATCCCAGCCTCACGGAGACTGGTGCTCGAATCAGGCGCCACCACGATGCGCTGCATCGCGTTGTTCGCTTCCGCCTCAAGGCGGCCGTCATAGACCGCGTCCGATATGAACTGGCACACGTTCGGGTGCATCCGCCAGGTATTCTTCAGGAACACACCGCGCTCCGGCGCGATGGTCGCCTCGCCCTCCAGCAGGTATTCGAGCGCCGACTGCCCCGAGTCTCCCGGATGCACACCTTGAATCGGCTGTCCAAGCTGCATTTGGTCGCCCAGCAGAACGATATTTCGCGCACACGTAGACATCGCGATGAGGTTCGCCAACGAAACCTGTCCGGCCTCGTCAATGAACAGGTAGTCGAACTTCTGCTCGAGCTTGGGCGACGAGAACAACCAGGCAGTCCCAGCCACAAGCTGGAACGAACCCACCGAATTAGTGATGTCTTGTGAACTACAGATATCAACGATGAACTTACCGTTCACCTGAGATTCCTGCGTCGTCGACTTCTTGGCTCCCTTGAAGGAGAACCCCTGTGTCAGTGCCACGCGTTCAATGGCATGGAGTAGGTTATTGATG
>JBFFJL010000451.1:0-3206 GCA_041555955.1 Nevskiaceae bacterium | reverse complement strand
CTTGAAGCGACTGCTCACGCTCCATCATGCGCACCATCTCCGACTCCGCCTGCTTGATTTCACGATTGGCCTTTTCGACATCGGCACGGGCGTCGATGTCGTAGAGATAGGCCTTCTGCCTGGCCTCGTCCGCACTCCACGGCAGGAACTGGCGAAGGTCGTAGTCTGCTTGCCTGAGCCCCGGCAGATCACGCTCATAGCGGTCATGGTCGACATAGGCGGCGCACACATAAATCTTTTCCGCCCGAACGATGCATGCAATCCGCTCCGCCGTATTACCCGGCTTGAACACCACCAGGTCTGTACCCGTAAAGCTGTGTCGCTTGCTTTGTCGCCACAGCGGGTCTGACACTCGAAGCAACATCTGCTCAATCTGCTGTGCCTTGTCACCACTCAGTCCGGGCAGCAACGAGCGCACGTCGGCATGAACAAATACGGTTGCCTGTGACGCGGCAAGAAGTTCCTGCAGCCAGGCACCGAAGGCGGATGGAATGACAAGATCACCATCCAGAGGCTCGATCAGCGACTCGAAATAGGGGCGCTGCTCCCATGACAGCGAGGGGATCAAGCGCAGGAACTCGTCCCTGGGCATGTATTCACGCCGCTGAAGTTCGGCCAACGCTTCTCGCGCCCGCGCCAGGCGTTCGTAATCAAAGCCCACAGGGGCTGGCGGCAATGTGATCAACGCCTTTGCCAGCTCATGAATGTAGGTGACATCCAGGCCCTGCATCATCCCGAAGAGCGTCAGATACGGCACGGAGGACTTGAATCCACCAGTCGCGTTGATCACCGGTTTCAACCCACGTTCCGCCGCATCGCGCTCACAAAGCCTGCGCAAACGTGCAAGTAGATTGGGCACACCGGTCTGACGAAAAGCCTGAGGATCCTTGGCATCCAGCCCCGAAATAAGCACCACTTCAACACGCGTCGGCTGGAACTCGGCGCCAATCAACTCAGCCAGCGCCTGCGCACATGCAGCGCCATCCTCAGTGTCGGTGTGCAGCAACGCGACCGAGTCAGCGGGCCCCAGATTCATCTGCCTGAGACTATTCGTCTCCGCACTGACACGCTCCAGCCAGTTTCCACCAGCATCGCGCTCTTTGTTGATCCGCGCGCGAATGGCGTCACGGAATTCAGCTGCACTTTGCCCGCGTGCCGGTCCGCCCGCGATCGATGTGCCCGTGCTGCAAATAATCAGACGCGGACCTGGAGCCGCTGTTGTTGCCATTTTGATTTCTCAGTCAGTGGTCGAACGCCAATAGTCAGCCGGCTCTGCGGCAGTCGAGTTCGGCAAGAGCAAAGCATTGCGGTGTGCAGAAGCGGCGGAACGGGGGGTATTCAGGCTTCGGGCCACAGGGGTAACGGGGCGCCGCCATTGCCGTGCAGAGTCCCGGACTGCACAAACTGATCCACGCTTGGCGACCAGACACGCCGATCGGCGCGCTGTGCCGTCACCTCTGCCAGTCTCTGCGCCGGTGCACAGGAGTGCTGTCCTCGCCTCGCTAACGGCGCTCAACTGCCGTCGCCTGCAGGCAACACTGCCCACCCTGTGGCCAGTTGATTCTGTGGGTGAGCGCAGGTTGCACACCGACGAAGTCGCCCGAACTCCAGACATCCTGAGCCCGCTCTCGTCTGTCATGCAGCAACTCCTGGCCAAGCGCAAGGTGCATCAGAACTTCGACTGTCGGCATCCCCTTCTCCTGTTTTTATGATGTCAGTGCCCGACGTTCCCTGAGTCGGACAATAAATAAAAACATGCTGACGATGGAAGCCCCCAGATGGCTGACAGATTCCGTCGGACAATCAAAAAGCACGCCATCGACTGCATCGAATTTTCCCATTTCGCTCATGCGCCGCTGCCATCAGGATGGGTTCAGCAACCAACGCAAGCTTGCGAATCGCCCAAATGCGACGATGGAACGTCAAAGTGGCGGCATGAAAAAATCAACCAACCCTCGCAAGGCCTCCGTGAATACTCGTCGAGTACGTAGCAAGGTTTTTGTTGCTGCAAACAGTCGACAGGCCGGGCCGCATTGCAACCGCGCCTCACGGGGACAGACCCGCAGGCTCCACATCTCGTTTGAGCTCGACGCATCCCGGTAGATGCGGGTTCCGGCAGATTCACAGGCGCGTCGCGACCATCGACATCGAAACTGCCCTGGATCGATCTGCGGATCGGAACTCTTGCACTGCCTTATCTCGTTTCAGCGTACCCAGGAGAATCAAATGACTTTGCTTGCACTCGCTTTCCTGCTGTTTGCATTGACGGACGACTGAAATGGACATGCTCGCGCTGTTATTCTTGATTGGGGCTCTGTTCACTCAACTCGACGTCAATGGACTCGACGGTATGTTCGATGCCCGCACAGCCGAGGAACTCGTCACGCTCATTCGCCCCCTCCAGCCAGCCGCCGATCGTGTCCCTTCCGACTATGACTCCAAGCATTGAGGCCGCCATGCAGCTCAACATCTTTCACTTTGTATTTCTGATTTCGGGCTTGGCCGCAGGCGGTGTCGTCGCCTGGGTCATCCTGAAGGGGCGGCTCGCCCTGGCTGAGGTCAATGGTCGCGCCGCTGGCGATGTCGAACGCGCGCAGCTCGCCGAACAGTTGAAAGCTGCCATGCAAGATGCGGCGCAGAGCAAACAACGATCCACCCTCGCGGACACAGCGGCCAATCAATTCCGCACTGACCTGGAATCGGCGAAATCTGAGTGTGCCCTCCTTCAGGAGCGCGCAGCCCGCATCCCGGACCTCGAAGCCAGCCTGCGGAAAGCACAAACCGATACTGAAGCCCTGAATCAGCAAATCGCCGGCCTGCGCGAACAGAACGGCAAGTTGACGACCGAGGTCACGTCTCGGCAGCAGCAAATAACCCGGCTCGATCAAGCCAATGCTCAGCTCATAGGCGAGCGGGACACGTTTAATAAGGATTTGACGATAAGCAAAGAAAGCATTGCCCAGCTTACTCAGGAGCTGGAATCGGAGCGCAAACAATCGCAAGAGAAGCTCGCACTGCTGGAACAAGCCAGGCAAACCCTGTCCGATCAATTCAAAGCAGTCGCCAGCGAAATCCTGGACGACAAGAGCAAGAAGTTCACAGAAACAAACCAGACCAACATCGGCCAGCTATTGAATCCGCTGAAGGAGAAAATAGGCGAGTTCCGTTCCAAGATCGAGGAGATTCACCTCAAGGACACCGAGCAG
>JBFFJL010000450.1:0-3211 GCA_041555955.1 Nevskiaceae bacterium | reverse complement strand
GTGAGGAAAGGAAAGATGACTTACCGCTCAGTATTCCGTGCGGACCTGTTTGCAGGCCAGACCATCGTTGTCACCGGTGGCGGATCCGGTATCGGGCGCTGTACGGCGCACGAACTGGCGAGCCTCGGCGCGCACGTTGTGATCACCGGGCGCAAGATGGAAAAACTGGCGGCGACCGCGCAGGAAATCCTTGAGGACGGTGGCTCGGTTTCAACGTCGAGCTTCGACATCCGTGACGAGGATGCGGTCAAGGCTGCCGTGGCGCAGATTCTGGCCGAGCGTGGGCGCATCGACGGCCTGGTCAACAATGCGGGTGGCCAGTATCCGATGCCGCTGGCGATGATCAGCAAGAAGGGTTGGGAAGCCGTAGTTGCGAACAATCTGACCGGTGGTTTCCTGGTGGCGCGCGAGGTCTACACGCAGTGGATGCGAGCCAACGGCGGTAGCATCGTCAACATGATCGCGGATATGTGGGGCGGCATGCCGGGCATGGGGCATAGCGGCGCGGCGCGCGCGGGCATGCTCAACTTCACGGAAACTGCGGCGGTCGAGTGGGCCAGTTCAGGCGTTCGCGTGAACGCGGTGGCGCCCGGCTATGTCGCTTCCAGTGGCATGGATCACTACGACCCGGCATTCGCCAAAGAGGTCATTCCGAAGCTGCGTGAGTTGGCGCCACTGAAGCGCATGGCCGAGGAAGCGGAAGTCAGTTCCGCGATTGTCTATCTGTTATCGGAAGGCGCGGCCTTCGTCACCGGGGACTGCATCAAGATCGACGGCGGTAGCAGTCTGGGGGCCAAGGCGTTTCCGCTGCTGGCGCATGAGCGGTCCAAGCCGTATCACGGCTTTCATCGCGCGGTTCGGCCTGATGCAGTGAAGTGAGCTTGCTGGCTGCGTGCAGATGACCGGACTGAGGGTAATTGATATTGTCCTAGAAAATATAGGTTTATCCTGTAAAGATAGCCGGCATCCGATCGCAAACGGACCTAATTGGAAATGCCGATTATCGAATCAATGGCTGATGTCAGCGGGCCGCTGTTCAAGCAGAACCGCGAGGAGATGCTGTCGCTGATCGCGCAGTGGCGCGCGATTGAGCACAAGGGTCAGCAAGAGGAGGAGAGCAAGCGCGAGCGTTTCCATGCGCGCGGTCAGATCCTGCCGCGCGAGCGCGTACACCTGATGCTGGATCGTGGCTCGCCTTGGTTGGAATTGGCGACGCTGGCCGGTTACAGGATGCACGACGACAAGGACGGCAGTCTGGCCGGAGGCAACACCATTGCCGGCATCGGCTACGTCTCCGGCACGCGCTGTCTGGTGACGGCCTCCAACTCGGCGATCAAGGGGGGCACGATGACCCCGCTGGGGGTGCAGAAAGGACTGCGCATTCAGGAGATCGCCCTGCAGCAGAAGCTGCCGGTGGTGTCGATGGTCGAGTCCGGCGGCGCCAATCTGATGTATCAGGCTGACGTCTTCATTCCCGGTGGCCGCACATTTGCCAATCAGGCGCGGCTGTCCGCTGCAGGTATCCCGCAGGTCACGATCGTGCATGGGTCATCGACCGCCGGCGGTGCCTATATGCCGGGTCTGTCGGACTACGTGGTGATGGTGCGCAAACGCGCCAAGGTGTTCCTGGCCGGTGCGCCATTGCTCCGGGCAGCGACCGGCGAGATCGCCGAGGAGGAAGCGCTGGGCGGTGCCGAGATGCACTGCCAGGTTGCCGGGACCTCGGAATTCATCGCCGAGAACGACGCCGACAGCATTCGTATCGCGCGCGAGATCGTAAGTAACCTTCATTGGAATCAGCAGCGCCCACGCTTGGAGCTGAGGCCGCTGCGCGCGCCGCTGTACGACATCGAGGAGCTGTGCGGTGTGGTACCGACGGACTACCGCAAACCGTTCGATTGCCGCGAGGTCATCGCGCGCATCGTCGATGGTTCCGAGTTCCTCGACTTCAAGACCGAGTACGACAACCAGACGATCTGTGGGCGTGCGGTGATTCAGGGGCACCCAGTGGGGATCATCTCCAACAACGGTCCAATCACGACGCAGGGAGCGACCAAGGCCGGTCAGTTCATCCAGCAGTGCTGCCAGAGCAATATTCCGATCGTCTATCTGATGAACACGACCGGCTACATGGTCGGTACCGAGAGCGAGCGGGGTGGCATCGTCAAGCACGGCTCGAAGATGATCCAGGCGGTCGCCAATGCGACTGTGCCGCAGATGACCATCGTCATGGGAGGCTCCTTTGGTGCAGGCAACTACGGCATGTGCGGGCGCGGATTCGGACCTCATTTCATCTTCGCATGGCCGAATTCGCGGACTTCAGTGATGGGCGGCGAGCAGGCCGCCAGCGTAATGGAGATCATCACGCGCGAGAAATGGGCCAAGCAGGGCAAGATCATGTCCGAGGCTGACGAAAAGATGCTGGCGATGATCCGCAAGAACATTGTCGACCAGTTCGATCGGGAGTCGCACGCGTTTGCAGCGACAGCGCGTCTGTTCGACGACGGGCTGATTGATCCGCGCGATACACGCAAGGTGGTGGGGATGTGTCTGTCGGTGTGCCGTGAGGCACAGGCACGCAGTCCGCAGTCGAGCAGTTTCGGTGTCGCACGATTCTGATCGCCCGCCGTCGGTTCAAGAGCTGGAGAGAATTCATGAATCTGCCGAGTTGCCAGACGTTGGCGCTTTCGCTGGACGACGCAGTGCTGTGGGTGACGTTGAATCGGCCGGAGTCGCGCAACGCGATGACGGCGTCGATGGTCGATGAACTCGATCAGATCTTTGACCATGTCGCACAGAGCAACTGCACGATCCGGGCAGTGATTCTGCGTGGCGCCGGCGGACATTTCTGTGCGGGTGCGGATCTCAAGGAGGTCATGAATCAGCTGCGGCCGCCGCAACCGGGAGAGCCCGATCCGGTGGCGCAGGTGTCGCGCCGATTCGGCAGCCTGTTGCGCAAGGCCGCCACGCTGCCGGCAGTGCTCATTGCGGTCTGTGACGGCTCCGTGCTGGGCGGCGGCTTCGGTCTTGCCTGTGTATCGGATATTGCAGTGGCTCATGTGGCTGCCAGTTTCGGTTTGCCGGAAACGACGCGAGGGTTGCCACCGGCGCAGATTGCGCCTTTTGTGGTCGAGCGCATTGGCCTGACGCAGGCGCGAAAGCTGTGTCTGACCGGAGCACGCTTTGACGGTGCTGAAGCCTTGCGGCTGGG
>JBFFJL010000449.1:0-3217 GCA_041555955.1 Nevskiaceae bacterium | reverse complement strand
TCGCGACAATCGCCGCCTCGTTCGCCAGATTGGCCAGGTCGGCTCCCGTGAAGCCGGGCGTCAGGCTCGCGACCTGATCCAGCGACACGTCGTCGCGCAGCTCGAGACGCCGGACGTGCACCTGCAGGATCTGTTCGCGGCCGCGCCGGTCCGGCCGGTCGACGAGCACGTGGCGGTCGAACCGGCCGGCGCGCAACAGCGCGGGGTCCAGGATCTCGGGGCGGTTCGTCGCGGCGAGCAGCACGATCCCGCTCGTCGGGTCGAACCCGTCCACCTCCGCGAGCAACTGATTGAGCGTCTGCTCCTTTTCGTCGTGTCCGCCGCCCATCGGGAACGCGCCGCGCGCACGCCCGAGGGCGTCGAGCTCGTCGATGAAGATGATCGCCGGGGCGGTCTGGCGCGCCTGTGCAAACAGATCGCGGACGCGAGCCGCGCCGACGCCGACAAACATCTCCACGAACTCGGAGCCGTTGATTGAAAAGAACGGCACGCCGGCCTCACCCGCCACCGCCCGCGCCAGCAGCGTCTTGCCGGTGCCCGGCGGCCCGACCAGCAGCACCCCCTTGGGCAGTCGTGCTCCAAGCCGGCCGTATTGCTTTGGATCTTTCAGGAAATTGACGATCTCCTGCAGTTCGACCTTGGCCTCGTCGACCCCGGCGACATCGGCAAAGCTCACCTGGGTATCGTTTTCGACATAGACCTTGGCCTTGCTCTGCCCGATCGACATCAGCCCACCACCGAAGCCCTGCTTTTCCGCCAGGCGCCGGAACACGAACATCCACAGCAGATAGAACAGCGCCAGCGGCACGACCCACGACAGCAGCGCCGGGATGAAACGGTTCTCCGCAACCGCGTAGTACCGCACGCCGTGGGCCGATAGCTCCGGCACCAGGGCCGGATCGACCCTCCGGGTCACGACCTGGCGCACGCCATCGGCGCGAGCCTGGGTCAGGGTTCCGCGCAAGGTGTCGGCACTGACCGCAACCTCCTCGAACCGCTCTTCCTTGAGCAGCTGGGAAAACTCACTGTACGGCACCGAGGCCACTTGTCTCACCGTACCGAGATAGGACTGCAACAGCAGGACCCCGAGAATCGCCGCAATGGCGTAGGTCAGGTTGAAACGATGCTTGGGGTGCATGAACCTGGCTCTTAGAGTGCGAATTGCCGCAATCCCTGCGACATCAAGCGCAGGCACCATGACGGCCTGACTATTTTGACGCACCGCTCCGCTGTCGACATTGATGCGTATCAATTACGCGATTACTCGCCTGGCTTGATATGTGTCAATGCGCGATGGCATGGCGGTTGCTCATCATTCCTGACATTGGCGCCCCAGCGAGCAGTTGCCCATGAAGCACGTAGCCCTACTGGCATCAAGTGGATCCGAACGTCCGACGACGACGCAAAGACCCAATAGCCCGACGCGCCGGCGTTGGGACATCCTGCGTCAGCAACTGGCCGAAGGTCATGAACCCTGCTTCAGCACGGACAAGCGTCATAGCTGCGCGGAAGAGTGCCGCTGGCGTTCCGAATGCCAGGCACTGCGCGCGGAGTGGCGACGCTGAACACGGTGCTACACCCCTGAGTGGCGACTAGATCGGTATTGAGACTGGCGCGAAAGCCCAACGCCCAGCAGAGTCGACCGACATGCAGATGACACACGACCGGACGGACCATTCCGGCACTACCGCCCAAGGGAGACATGCGCAGTGAAACCGATCAATCCCACCCAGCGCTTCGTCAGCCTGCTGACCAAGGACACCCTGGCGCTGGTTCTGGCGGGAGGACGCGGCACCCGCCTGGGCGCGCTGACGAGTCATCGCGTGAAGCCCGCGGTGCCCTTTGGCGGCAAGTACCGCTTGATCGATTTCCCACTGTCCAACTGCATGAACTCGGGCATCCGCCGGGTTGGCGTGATGACCCAGTACAAATCGCATTCGCTGCTGGCGCATCTGAACGATGCCTGGGGCTTTCTGCGACGCGAATTCAACGAATTCGTCGAAGTCATGCCGGCACAGCAGCGCACCGGACCGGGCTGGTACGAAGGCACAGCCGATGCCGTGTATCAGAATCTCGACATCATCCGTGCCCACGCACCGCAGTTCGTGCTGGTCCTCGGTGGTGACCATGTCTACAAGATGGATTACGGCACCATGCTCGGCTTTCATGTCGAGCGCGACGCCGATGTCACCATCGGTTGCATCGAAGTCCCGCGCGACGAAGCGCGCGAATTCGGCGTCATGCAGGTCGACACCAACAGCCGCGTCGAGCAGTTTCAGGAAAAACCCCAGCAGCCCGCGCCGATGCCCGGCAAGCCCGATAGCGCGCTGGCCTCGATGGGTATCTACGTCTTCAGTACCGAATTCCTGCTGGACGCGCTGATCGCGGACCGCGAGCTGCCCGGGTCCAGCCACGATTTCGGCAAGGACGTCCTGCCGGCGGCACTGGAGCAGGGCCGTTCGGTCTTCGCATTCCCGTTCCGTGATCTCGACGGCAATACGCTGGGCTACTGGCGCGATGTCGGCAACCTGGACGCCTATTGGCACGCTAACCTGGAGTTGACCGAAGTCACGCCGCCGCTGGATCTTTATGACAACGACTGGCCGATCTGGACCCATCAGGTCCACGCGCCGCCGGCCAAGTTCGTCTTCAACGACAAGAATCGTCGCGGCATGGCGGTGGACTCGATGATCGCCGGGGGCTGCATCGTTTCCGGCGCCAGCGTCCACCGCAGCCTGCTGTTTCCGTTCGTCCATGTCGACGAACGCAGCACACTCGACGAATGCGTGGTGTTGCCGCATAGCCACATCGGCCCGGGCTGTCATATCCGCCGCGCGGTGATCGAAACCGGCTGCCGCATTCCCCCCGGCGAGATGATCGGCTTCGATCTGGAACGCGACGCCAAACGCTTCGAGGTCAGCCCGGAGGGGATCATTCTGGTCACACCGGAAATGCTGCGCCAGGAGCTGCCCTATGTCCGTTGACCCTATTGACCAGACGCGCGCGCGCGTCGTCCTGTTCTGGCACATGCACCAGCCGGAATACCGCATCGACGGCGTCCCACAGCTACCCTGGACCTATCTGCACGGCATCCGCGCCTATACCGACATGGCGGCTCATCTCGAGACCGTGCCGCTGGCGAAAGCGGTCGTGAACTTCTCACCAGTGCTGCTGGATCAGTTGATCGATGTCGCCGCGCAAAGTCAGGCTGCGCTGG
>JBFFJL010000448.1:0-3220 GCA_041555955.1 Nevskiaceae bacterium | reverse complement strand
CGTACTCTTTGAGCAGCTTCTCGGTCCGCGCCTGCGCCAGCTTGTTGATCAGCTTGCTGGCCTCGAACTGATCGCGCAGCGTCTTGGCCAGCGTGAATGTCGCGCCGGTCAGAAACAGCGTGCCCAGCGCCAGATAGGCGCGAATCCAGATCGGCACCTGCCCCATCATCAGCAGGCCGAACAGCATGCCGCCCAGCGCGCAGGCAAACGAGGTCTTCACAAAGAACACCCAGGACGGCGAGTCCAGACGAGTACTGTCGTATACGGATTCCATGGTCATGTCTCCAAGTCAGGGGTTCGACGCCAGCGCGGCGCCCAGTTCAAGTAACGCGTGTCCGATGTGCAGCATCGCCTTCGGTTCTGCGACGAGCACGCAAGTTCCCGCCAGCAGCAGCGTCGCCAGCAACAGTCGCAGCCCCCCGGTCCTGCGATGCCGACGTGAATCACCGGAACTATATTGATCGACGTTCATTTAACTCTCGCAAACATTCAGTGCGGCGCTTCGGACTGCAATCGCTGCTTCAATGCGGCCATGGCAAGGTCAACATCGGCCCTCAGGTCCACCGCAGATGCGACCCGATCCAGTTGCTGATCGGCATCGATCAGCTCCGACGCCGCCTCGATCGCCGCTTCCATCCCCCCGGCGCGCTGCATCAAGCGCTCCATTTCACGCCCACGCGCCTGACTGCGGCTGTAGTGATCGCCGAGGTGGCGTGCGATCCCTGAGGCCTCGGCTGCGGTCTGGCTCGCACTGATCTGTGCCGCGCGCAGACGCGTCTGTTCGAGTTCGCGGCGCAGTTGGTCGACCTGATGTTTGACCCTTTGCACGGACGAACGCGCACTTTCGATGGAAGCGTCTTGAGCGGTGGCCCGCGCCCTTGCCGACACTGCGCGCTCTAATGCCGCACGCGCGTTCGGTTCATCCCCTGCCTTGAGCAGCACCACAGCCTTGTGCTCCCAGCTCTGCGCATCCGTTTCGCATTGGCCGCGCTCCTTCTCCAGCCGCCGCTGCGCGGCCAAGGCCGTGACCAGGCTCGACTGCGCAGCTTGCAGGTCTTCGCTCAGCTCGCGCAGCAGCTGCTGCGCCATGACTTGCGGATTCTCGGTCTGGTCCAGCGAGTGATGTGCCTGCGCATTGATCATCGTGCGGATGCGTGTCATCAAGTTCATGCTCGTCTCCTTTATTGAACACTGCTCAGAATAACTTTAAATGAACGCCGTTCATTGTCAAGCTCACTCGATGGATGTCACGTAATGTTCACGCTTTCGTCACATTGGAATCACGCCCGATCGGCAGTCTGGGTAACGATGACTAGGACTCCAAACAGCAAGAGCAAGCCCCGGCGGACTGCCGGAACGGCGCGGCGTGAACAGGGCAAGACCCACTACCGCACCATCTGGATCTCGGACGTGCATCTGGGCACGGCGGGTTGTCAGGCGGCGCATCTGGTCGACTTTCTGAAGAACCACACCTGCGACAAGCTGTACCTGGTCGGCGACATCATCGACGGCTGGAAGCTGCGTTCCGGCTGGTACTGGCCGCAGGAGCACACCAACGTGGTGCGCAAGATTCTGACCAAGGCCAAGCGCGAAACGCAGGTGATCTACGTCACCGGCAATCACGACGAGTTTCTGCGCAAGTTCGTCGACTACAAGCTTGAAATCGGCAACATCCGGCTGGTCAACGAGGATGTCCATGAAACCGCTGACGGTCGGCAGTTGCTGGTCGTGCACGGCGATTTCTTCGACGTGATCACGCGCTATCACAAGTGGATCGCCATCGCCGGCGACGCCCTGTACGAAGGCACGATGCACTTCAACCTGTGGTTCAACCGCACCCGCGCGAAACTCGGCATGGGTTACTGGTCGCTGTCGGCATTTGCCAAACAGCACGTCAAGACCGCGGTCAACATCGTTTCGACCTTCGAGGATTCGTTGGCACGTGAGTGTCGCCGTCGCGAACTCGACGGCGTCGTCTGTGGCCACATCCATCACGCCGAGGCGCGACCGATGCATGGCGTCACGTACTACAACTGTGGTGATTGGGTCGAGTCCTGCACCGCTCTGGTCGAGGACATGAACGGCCGCATCGAGGTCGTGCGCTGGGTCGAACTCGATCATCTGAATCAGGATCGCAGCGGCAAGGTGACGCCGTTGACCAAGGCGCGAGCTCCGTCCGCCGCCTGACGGGTTTCAGTTCCAGGTCTGCGTTTCCGGATCGGCCACGCGCCATAGATACCAGCTGGCGACCGTGCGATACGGCGCCCATCTCTTCGTGATCTGCAGCGTGCGCCGATCCGAAAGCGCCCTGCCCCTGCCGTAGAGCTGATTGACGCCGCGCCGCAGGCCGACATCGTCCATCGCGAACAAGTCCAGGCGATGCATCGCGAACATCAGGAACATCTCTGCGGTCCAGCGCCCAATGCCGGGCAATGCGTCCAGGATGCGGATCGCACTCTCGTCGTCCATCCGTTTCAGCGCCCGGAAGTCCAGCGTTCCGCTGTCGGTTGCTTCCGCGAGATGGCGGATCCACTTGACCTTGGACCATGAGAGTCCTGCAGCCCGCAGCGCCTCCGGCTCGACCGCCAGCAACAGCTGTGGCTGCAGCTGCCGGGTTGCGCCCACAGCGGTCATGATCCGTGCCTGAATCGTGTCCGCGGCACGACTCGACAGCTGCTGACTGATGATCGAGACACACAGCACATGAAACGGGTCGCGCTTGCGCGTCGCCAGCCCGCAGGCACCGTAGCGCTCGATCAATCCGCCCATCACCGGGTCAACCTCACCCAGATGGTCCTCGGCGCTGCGCAGCTGCTGGTGGATGGTCGGCATGGCCCTGATTCGTTCCGTGCGAGACCCGTTGGCGGGCGGCGCTACAATGCCATAAACCCGACCGGACTCGATCACGGTGCTGTTCACTTTCTTTTTCACTCTGCGCGCCGCCGGCCTCAAGCCCAGCCTCAGCGAGTTCCTGATGCTGCTGGAGGCGCTGTCGCGCCACGTTGCGGTGTTCTCGCTCGACGATTTCTACCATCTGTCGCGGGCCACCCTGGTCAAGGACGAGTCGCAGTTCGATCGCTTTGACCGCGCGTTTGCTGCCTACTTCAAGGGCGTCGAAGCGGTGACCGGCGAGCTGTTCTCGGATATTCCGGACGAATGGCTGCGCAAAATGACCGACCGCCATTTCACTGAGGAAGAGAAGCAGAAGATCGAAGCGCTG
>JBFFJL010000447.1:0-3224 GCA_041555955.1 Nevskiaceae bacterium | reverse complement strand
TTGATGACGTCATCGACACGACCGGTGATCCAGTAGTAGCCGTCCGCGTCGCGGCGTGCCCCGTCCCCGGTGAAATAGACGTTGTCGTAGGTCGAGAAGTAGGTCTGCTCGAACCGCTTGTGATCGCCGTAGACCGTGCGCATCTGTCCCGGCCACGAATCGAGCAGCACCAGATTGCCTTCGCAGGCGCCTTCGAGCGCCTTGCCTTCGGCGTCGACGATCGCCGGCGCAACACCGAAGAACGGCTTGCTGGCCGAACCCGGCTTCAGCGCCGTCGCACCGGGCAGCGGCGTGATCAGGATGCCGCCGGTTTCGGTCTGCCACCAGGTGTCGACGATCGGGCAGCGCTGTTCACCGACGACGCGGTAGTACCACTCCCACGCTTCCGGATTGATCGGCTCGCCGACGCTGCCCAGCAGCCGCAGGCTGGCGCGGCTGGTGCGCCGTACCGGCTCCTCGCCTTCGCGCATCAGGGCGCGGATCGCGGTCGGCGCGGTGTAGCAGATCGTCACCTTGTGCTTGTCGACGACCTGCCAGAAGCGCGAAGCGTCGGGATAGTTGGGCACGCCTTCGAACATCAATGTGGTCGCGCCATTGGCCAGCGGTCCGTAGACGACGTAGCTGTGTCCGGTAACCCAGCCGACGTCGGCGGTGCACCAGTAGATGTCGTCCTCGTGGACATCGAACACGTACTGATGCGTCATCGCCGCATACACCAGATAGCCGCCGGTGGTGTGCAGCACCCCTTTGGGCTTGCCGGTCGAGCCGGAGGTATAGAGGATGAACAGTGGATCCTCGGCGTTGATCTCTTCGGGCGCGCACTGCGCCGGCTGTTCGGCGATCAGGTCGTCGTACCAGAGATCGCGCGCATTGTCCCAGTCGACCCAGCCGCCGGTGCGTTTGACCACCAGCACCTTCTCCACCGTATCGGTACCCGGACGCTTCAGCGCTTCGTCGACATTGGCCTTCAACGGTACTTTGCGACCGCCGCGCAGACCTTCGTCCGCCGTGATCACGAGCTTGGACGTGCAGTCCTCGATGCGCCCGGCCAGCGCGTCCGGCGAGAAGCCGCCGAACACGATCGAGTGCACCGCACCCAGACGCGCGCAGGCCAGCATCGCGACCGCCGCTTCGGGAATCATCGGCAGATAGATCGTGATGCGATCGCCACGCTTGACGCCCAGGCTGCGCAGCGCATTGGCAAGCCGGCAGACTTCGCCGTGCAGTTCGCGATAGCTGATGCGGCGCGACTCCTTCGGATCGTCGCCCTCCCAGATGATCGCGGTCTGATCGCCGCGCGTCGCCAGATGACGGTCCAGACAGTTTGCGGACACATTCAGCGTACCGTCCTCGAACCATTTGATCGAAACTGCATTGCGCGCAAACGAAACGTTCTTGACCTTGCTGTACGGCCGCATCCAGTCAATGCGCTGCCCGTGTTCGCGCCAGAAGCCTTCGCTGTCGTCGATCGATCGGCGATACATAGCCTCGTATTGCGCAGCATCGACCCAGGCGCTCTTGGACCAGCTTTCGGGCACCGGGTAGACCTTGGCTTCACTCATGGACTCTTCTCCTCAATCGATCTGACGTTGCGACGTGATGCCGCAGCTTGATGTTGAACCTATTTTCTGTGCCCGAACCCACCGGGCCATTCGACCATGGTCGAAATTTTATGCTCGATTCGACCAAGGGCGAATATCCGCCGTCCGCACACGAACACACAGTGGCTCCACAGCGCCAACCGAGGCGCGATCAACACCATGAGGAGACGGTATGAACGACAACAATCCGGGCAAGCTGTACAACCACACGCCGCGTCTGCTGCCGACGCTGATCGCTTCGGGCGCTGCGCTGATGTGCATGGGCGCTCAGGCCGGCGAAACCAAGGTCGGGGATACGGCGATCAGCTGGGGTGGCTACGCCAAGCTCGACGTGCTGTACAGCCAGTTCTCAGAAGGTGAAGTCGGCCAGAGCACCTCGCGCGATCTGTACGTGCCGTCGACGATCCCAGTCTCCAATGGCGGCGGCAGCAGCTACAGTGCCCTCGATTTTCACGCCAAGGAAACGCGGCTGTACATCAAGACCGAAACGCCGCTTGAAAATGGCATGAAGATCGGCGGTCACGTCGAATTCGATTTCATCGTCGCCCAGGGCACCGGCAACGAAGTCGTCACCAACGCTTACAACCCCGGCCTGCGCCGCGCGTTCCTGACCTACGGCAACTGGTTGCTGGGTCAGGAGTGGACCACGTTCATCAACCTCGGTTCGATTCCTGAAACCCTGGACTTCGTCGCGTTCCCCACCGACGGAACGGTGTTTGCACGCCAGCCGATGATCCGCTACAGCAGCGGAGGCTTCTCGATCGCGGTCGAGAATCCGGAAACCACCGTGCGCTCGGTCACCGGCGGCAGCGGCAGTACCGCAAAGACCGACGATGGCCAGGTGCCGGACCTGATTGCGCGCTACGTTGCCAAACTCGGCATTGGCGGAAACGTCGCCGTTGCCGGCCTGCTGCGCCAGCTCACGATCGACGACAGCACCACCGGCGGCCCGGATTCGACCACGACCGGCTATGGCGTCAGCGTCTCCGGCAAACTGCCTTTGGGTTCGAACGACGACCTGCGCTTCACGGCCAGCTACGGCGAGGGCCTGGGTCGCTACCTGGCACTCGGCACCTCGGCGGACGCCGCACTCGACGGCGGCGATCTCGAAGCGATTGGCGTCGCCTCTGGCTATCTGGCCTACCGCCATGCCTGGAATTCGCAGTGGCGCACCACGGTGACGGCATCCACCTTCCAGGCCGACAATGACATTGCGCTGACCGGAGCCAATGCAACCAAGAGCGTAGTCAGCGGCAGCATCAACCTGCTGTATTCGCCGGTCGCCAAGATCACCACCGGCATTGAGTATCGTCACGCGGAGCGCGAGGACGAGTCCGGCGCTGACGGCGCGCTGGATCGCCTGCAATTCTCCGCAAAATACATGTTCTGACGTCTGTGTCGCTGTCGCGATCCCCCGGTCGCGGCACGCGCAGTCTCCGCACGATTCGGCAACGGCGACCACCGCCGCGGTCGGATCAGCGGAATCGAGGCCGGTCATCTGACCGGCCTTTTTTTTCATCCTGACATTGCTGCACTGAGATCCTGCAGCGACTGACTGCCGCCGCCGATCGCACCGTCTCTAGGCCTGCATCGGCGGTCGGCACCGTCAACGTCGCCGTGTCC
>JBFFJL010000446.1:0-3229 GCA_041555955.1 Nevskiaceae bacterium | reverse complement strand
GTCTCGGCGCTGGAGAGCGCGCGCTCTGAGTTTTTGCGGCGTTACAGGCATTTATTCGTGGAAGCCGCCGAGCGCGCCCGGGACCGCGACCCCGACGCTGATCTACCGGACCGCATCCCGGATGACCTGGAATGGGGTAACGCGTTTTGGCTGATGCGCTTCGTACCAGATGAGGATGGTCTGCAACAAACGCTCTGGCAGTTGAAGGAAGCTCGAAATCGACTGGCGCACCGGTCGCACCTTGACACTCACGACCTTGCCACCCTGCTCTCGACCTGTGCAGTGACCTTTCGCGGTGCGTGGGCTTCGAATTCGCCTTTATGAGGCCGCAGCCTCGATCTGGCCGGTGCCCGCGGGATCAATGAACCCGTTCCCTCGGCGGCACATGAGCACAGTTCTCAAAATTCTTCGTAATTAGGTCCGAGTCTCAGCCAATCTCAATCGCGGTTCAGGCCACGGCGCGGTGACGGCGGCGGCCCGGAGCAGGTGAGCGAGCATGGCGGCAAGATTGAAACGCCTGTTGAAGCGGTACGCAGCCTCGGCGAGATAGCGATGGCCGTACTTGGAGAAGTCGAGGCATGGTAGGTTCCGCTGATCGCAGTTTTCAGGTTGCCGAGCACGGTGTTCACGGCCTTGAACGCCGGATGCTCAACCGACTGGCGCCCCGAGCCGACGACGATGCGCTCGTGGCAGGCGACTTCGCTTCGACGCCGGCAGCGCGAAAGCAGTGCATGCCGTCGGAGACGATGCGCGCATCAGGTGCCAGCGCGCGGTTGGCCCAGTGGCTCAGGTTCTCGTTTGTGAATCGCAGCGGTGCCAGACCGCATCGGGCACCCACCGGACAGTAAGTGACTCGCTTCCGTAAATGCAAATTCCAGCGGATCAGCTGAAACCCCGTGTGACATCGCTCCTCTCATTGCAGGCTTGTGTCCGTCGACCCTATTCATGAAACGGCGCCCCGCCAGCCCCCGCGACCGGCGGCAAGGACGATGCATTTTTGGGATTCCGGATCTGACTCCGAAAACCGGACAGATACCTGCTCAGGCACGCCTGCCGTTTATTCAGGATTCATCGCCACCGAACCCGTTGCCGGGCTAGGGGGGTGGGACGGCTCGGAGGCCGGCGCCTGCACTTTCGGCGATGGGCGCTTGCGACGTGCGGCAGCGCATACCCAAGAACGGTGCAGCCGCTGAACGCAGGCGGATCATCCGAAACCGATCCGGCAAAGACCGTTCAGTACGGACTGCATTCCCGGCAGCCCCCCGTCCGCCATAACTTTAACCGGCGTCCTGCTGTCGAAGTGCTTGTTCGGCGACTGCGGCCAAGCGTCAGCCAGTTCAGGATTGTGGGGATAGAGCGAATGGAGCAGCCCGTATATCGCCAGCAGCATGTCCACGCGTGATTGGCGTTCAGCCTGCCCCCCAAGCAGAACAACAACTACATCGTCCGGGATGTTCCATTTGTTGAGCGCACGCGACGCCATGCGTTCCTTCTCCGATGCACTGGACGGGAGTTTCAACCACGACGGGATGTTTGCATTGCTGTTCATTGGCTTGTTCCGACACATCACGCCGATGAACCCTACGCTGCCTGATGCTCAAATCCTGAGACAGTGCGCTGGACAATCTTCAACTGCGAATTTCAGTACGGCTCGTGCATCGCCACCCTGAAGCAGAAAATCCCTGGGCGAAAGGCCCCCGGTAAGATCCTCATCGGGCGTCACCCACCACGAAAGCACCTCCACCGCATCCACACCCTGGGGCAGCGCACCCAGGACTTCGCTCAAGTTCGGAACCTCCGCGCCGTGATCGAACTGCAGTGCCGGAATGCGCACTTCACCGTTCGATGAGATGGCCAGCAGCGTTCCGTCTTCGACACGCCGGAGCACCTGCTCTGAATCGACTGCGAGCAGGGTCGCTACCTCGTCGATCGGAAGTGCCGTCCGGAACAGATAGGCGACGACTTCCCGCGCCTGCCACCTCGCCGTTCTCGCATCCTCATCCGTCGCCGCATTCCGGACCATTCCGACAGCGGCCAGCGCCTCCTGCTCCGCCGGCGTGAACTGACCCTCATGCCAATGCGAATCTTCGGCGCCAGGGGCGTTGACCCGCTCACGGGACTCCAAGCGTCCACTCCCGGTCAGCCCTGCCATTTCCAGCAGGACGTTGTACCGACGTTTCGAACTCACGATCGCTCACCTTCATCGTCAGCATCCGTTTTCAATCGGACCTTTCTGATCGCCCATGGCTCCGACTCGATCTCGAACATGCTCATGAGCTCGTCTTTCAGGTACGGACCAAAGTCGGGTGTCCCCATCAGCCGGTAGATATAAAGCCACCCCTGATCGTCTTCAAGAATGCGCAACTCCTGGTCAGCAACATTGCGCACCCGGAAGTGAAGCATCCGTTGAAAGTTCGGCATCTTGGGCTGCGACATGGTCATCTCCGCTCAAGTCGCGCTGCACTCGGCAGCGCGCAGGATAATCAAGGAAGGCCGAAGGGCCGCTCCGTTCGGGAATCGAGGCCTGGCGATGTGATCCGCCGCTTCGTCGCCGCTCGACTCGCGACTTCTCGGCGTGCGCCCCACTCGTCCTGAAAATGTATTTTTCTTCCTAGTACGGGAAGGCATCACGCAGACAGCTCAACCGACGATTCAGTCGTTTGGACAGCTCCTCAAGCGCACCCGCGTCCTGCGTCGCGTGGTCTGTCTTGATCTGGCGAAGGGTCCAGTATCGAAGGGCTTCCTCGTTGTTCCGGCATTTCGCATTGGCCAGCCAGCACACCAGATCGATGCCGTAGGGATTGATCTGGAACTGCCGCATCAATGTAGCGGCCAGCGCTACCGACCGCTGTTTCAGATCACGATTCTGCCGATCCTGTTGAATGAACTCAGCAACTTTGGTCTTGGACATGACTGTTCTCCCGGGAAGAAATGGAAGTGTGTTGATTTGCACTGGGCTGTGTCTGCAATGCGGCTGAAACCATGTGATCGAATGCAGATCCGTCACGGCGTGTGAGGTTTGGAACGAATCGGCTGTAGACCCGAAACAGCATCTCGGTCGTGGTGTGCCCCAGCTGTCGGGCAATCCATTCCGGGTTTTCTCCGGCCCCCAGCCACAAGGTCGCGCAGGTGTGGCGCATCTGATACGGGCGTCGCGGCTTCAGGCCGAGGTGACGCAGCAACGGATTCCAGACGCGGTTGACGAAGTTGTGGTTGTCGATCGGCAGTC
>JBFFJL010000445.1:0-3229 GCA_041555955.1 Nevskiaceae bacterium | reverse complement strand
GAATTTCCGCGCATCCTACCGTGCGAGCGCGATTCAGCCCATATCCGTAACGCTCACATGCATCACAAAAGTGTTTTTATATAAGTACTTACGCCATTATCCAAGAGACCCCTGGCAGGGCCGGGGTTTCCATGGAGTTGCGCGGCCGCAGTGGTCGCGCACGCCTCCCGCAGCAAGCGGCGCTACCCCGCACGCCGCGACAAGATCCACACCATGATCACGGGCGACGGCGTCAGACGCGTCGCCCGTGTATCGATGTGCCGTCGTCAGTCAAACAGCGCGCGATCCAGCTGCGCCGTGCGCGCACGCTGCGGGTGGTCGCCGACGGGGAAACGCGCGACCTCTGTCTCCGTGTCGTAGGAGATGACCGAGATGGTGTCGTCGCCGGCCACCGAGACATAGCAGTACTTGCCATCCTGGCTGCTGGTCGCCCAGTAGGTCGTCGCACCCAGCGGATGCAGCGTGTATTCGAAAGTGTCACGAGAAACGATGGCGGCGTAGTCGGACATGGTCCCGGCCACGCACAGCTTGGTGCCTGCGCCGTTCATCGCCAGACCGTGATGCGCCGAGTCCAGCAGATACTGGTCCCGGCGCAGCGCTGCGGCCTCTTCGCTCAGCGGCAACTCGGCTACACGCGTGACCTTGTCGGCTTCGAGATCGTATTCCACGAAGCCATGGAAGAACGACACCTGGACGTAAACGAAGCGCTCGTCCGGCGAGATCGCCATCGGTCGCACCGCCGAACTCATGTCGGGATAGCCGGCCTCCGCAAGCTTCTGCCCCATATCGATCCGACGCAGCACCTGCAGCGTGTTCGCGTCGACCACCTGGAAATAGCGCTCGCCCTTGGTGGTGCTCAACTGCGGCGCATCCGTGGGGGTGTAAACCGTGCCGATACTGGCGTGGAAGATCAGCTTGCCGTCCAGCGAGTAGTTGTTTTCGTGCGGCGAGTCACCGGATTCGAATTCACCGACAATCTTGCCGGTTGCGGTATCGATCATATGCACGACATTGGCGGTGGACGCCGAAACTGCCAGCCGGGTGCCATCCGGTGAAATCGCCATGTGATCCGAGCGCTGCCCGGCCACCGGCGTGCGCCAGATGATCTCGCCGCTGGCGATATCGATTGCGACGACGTCCGCCAGACTGGGCCGCGACACGAACAAGGTGCGACCGTCCTTGGACGCGAACAGATCGTCAACCAGCTGATCATGGCCTTCGCCGATCAGCTGGCGAATCGCCAGGTAGTACACCAGGCGCAGCGGGTTGAGGTAGATCTCCGCCTTGCGCTGGTCGAGATCCGGCACGATGTTGATGCGCTTCAGATTCTGATAGCCGGGCACGCTGATGATATCGGCGGTGCCGTCCCAGTTGTTGCCGACCAGCAACACTTCGCGCTTGCCGCTGTTCGCATCACCCGCCGTACCAACCGCGTCGACACTGCCGCCCTCACCGCAACCGTTGAGCAGACTGAGCACAGCCACAACAAAAAGACCTGCAGCGGTTCTGGCACGCAACACGGACATCCCCTTATCGACGATCAGAAGTGGACGCGCATGCTGGAGGCTGGCGCCTGCGGCATCAAGCCGCGCCAATGGTAATTTCACCCCTATTGCACGGAGTAATTTCGGCCTATCGATTGCCGCCTGCGACGGCGTGACGCAACTCCCGGGCACGCTGCCGGCGCAGCGGCTAGATATGAATCGCGTGCCCCAGCGCCGCCAGCGCCGCTTCGGGAAAGGTCTCACTCATCGTTGGATGCACATGGATCGTGCCGGCGATGTCTTCGAGCACTGCACCCATTTCGATCGCCAGAGCAAACTCTCCAGACAGCTCCGAAGCATGCGCGCCGACTGCCTGAATGCCGATGATCTGATGGTTATCGGCACGCGCTGTCACGCGCACGAATCCTCCGTCGGCGCCGGCTTCCATCGTCAGCGAACGACCATTGGCAGCGAACGGGAACAGGCCGGTGACGATCTCGATGTTCTGCGCCTTGGCCTGCTCCGGTAACAAGCCCACCGCGACGATCTCAGGCTCGGTGAAACACACCGCGGCGATGGCGTTGGGCTCGAATGTGCGACGACGACCGGCAATGATCTCGGCCACCATTTCGCCCTGCGCCGAGGCCTTGTGCGCGAGCATCGGCTCCCCGACCAGATCGCCGATCGCCCAGACGTTGCGCATCGACGTGCGGCATTGCGCATCGACTTTGATGACCGACCCGTTCATGTCGACCGCCATCTGCTCCAGACCCCAGCCCTGTGTATTCGGCTTGCGGCCCACGGCGACCAGCAGCTTGTCGCAGGCCAGGGTCCGCATGGTATCGCCGTGACTGACGCTCAAGCGGAGCTCGCCAGACTCTCGCGTCACGCCTTGCGCACGCGTGCTCAGCAGCACTTCGACGCCGTGCTTTTTCAGCCACTGCTCAACCGGGCGCACCAGCGCGGCGTCGTAGATCGGCAGAATACGGTCCAGCGCTTCGACAAACGTCACGCTGCTGCCAAGCTTGGCGAAGGCGATGCCCATCTCAAGGCCGATGTAGCCGGCGCCGACGACGACCAGACGCTGTGGCAACTCGGCCAGCGTCAGTGCTTCGGTCGAAGAAATGACGTCACCGCCAAACGGCAGTTGCGGCAGTGCCGTGCTGACCGAACCAGTCGCCAGGATCACGTGCTCGGCGTGAACCAAGGTTTCGTCGTTGGCCGCTTTCACGACGCAGGTCTTGGCATCGGAGAACTGCGCCCAGCCCGGAATCACGCGCACCTTGGCCTTCTTCAGCAGTCCGGCAACGCCGCTACTGAGGCGGTCGACGATGCCGTCCTTCCACTGCGTCGCCTCAGTCAGATTGAAACTCGGCGGCGCGGCCAGGCGGATACCCAGATGCGACGTGTCCTGCGCTGTATCGGCGTGCCGCTGCAGATCGGCGTACCTGGACGCAACGTGGATCAGCGCCTTGGACGGGATGCAGCCACGGATCAGGCAGGTGCCACCGAGACGGTCGGCTTCGACCAGGGTCGTGTCCAGGCCGAGCTGACCGGCGCGAATCGCGGCGACATAGCCACCCGGACCCCCACCGACAACGAGCACCTGGGTGCGGATCGACGCGGCCATGTCACGCACCCTCCATGAACAGGGTCGCCGGGTGTTCCAGCACCGACTTGATGGTCTGGATGAACTCGGCGGCGTCATAGCCGTCGACGATGCGGTGATCGAAGGACGAAGACAG
>JBFFJL010000444.1:0-3237 GCA_041555955.1 Nevskiaceae bacterium | reverse complement strand
GCCCGAGCGAATCGCCTACGTAGTCGCCTAAGTCCTGCACGTCCCCACGTGCGTAGTTGTGGACGAGAATGACGGCGTTCCTCTTGCGCTGCAGCTCCCTGATGCGTTCGACGATCGACATGGCAGTTTCAGGTCCTTACTATGTGAAACCGGTGAGCCAACGGGAGGGAGTCTAACAAGACTGCAGCCGTGGCGCAAGCGGTGAGTGATCGAAATGGTCGTCAAACGACGAGTATGACCTGCGTTGCAGACCGCGTTCGCCGCCGAGGTTGATCCGACGCAGCATCTGACCGCGCGCTCGGATCGTTACGACGTGACCTGGAGCGGCATTTCGCTGGGAGAAGGGGAGATCAGTCTCACGCCGCAGGCGGATGGCTGCTTTCTGTACGAATCCACGACCAATCCGATCGCACTGGTGCGGTGGACCTACGGTGCGCCGAAGGAAACCAGTCAGTTCTGCGTGCAAGACGGCCGCATCATTTCGCGGCAGTTCCGCTACGACAACGACAAGCGCGAGAAGGATAGTTTCCGGCTCGACTTTGACTGGGGCCAGCAACGCGTCAAGACCCTGCGCGCCGGAGAAATGACCGTTCGCGATCTGCCGGAGCAGGCCTACGACCGTTTCGTCATTCGTGAGGCAGTCCGCATGTGGTTGATCAGGAACGCCGCGGGTGAGGCTCCGGATCAGGCCGATTTCGTGTTGGTCAATGAGGACCGCATGAAGACCTATCGGTTTGCGGTAATCGGCAAGGAATCCGTTTCAACCCCTGCGGGGACATTCGAGACGATCCGCGTTGATCGAGTCGATGATCCCAAGCGGCCGTTTCACTACTGGTTCGCGCCGAGTCGCGACTACATCCCGGTGAAGCTCGAACACCTGAAGAAGGACAAGGTTGAACTGCGGATGACCTTGCTGCGCTAGTGAGCGCGGTGCTCAGGCAACGACGCCGTCCTCGCGCAGCTTGTCGAGGTGGCTTTCGATGTTCATCTGTGCCAACGGCAGCAGCCTCGGGTCGAGATCTGGATAGATCGCTGTCAGCATTCCGGCCATATCACGGCCTTCGTGGACCAGCGCCAGGATCTGCTTTTCGCGCATTTCCCGATGATGCAAGGTGTCACGCAGGCGGAAGGTGCCGCCCAGGCCGATCCCGTGGGACGGATAAATGGCCATTGGCTGGAGCTCGATCACCTTGCGCAGGGATGCCAGATACTTGCGCATGTTGCCTTCCGGCTTGGCGATGACCACCGTGCCCAGGCCCTGAATCAGATCGCTGACGATGCACCAGGCGCGACTTTCCGGCATCATGGCCAGCTGCCCTTCGTCGTGCCCTGGCACTTCGTACACCTGCACGGCTTGTCCGAGCCAGCGGCACAGCACGTCGCCTTCGCGGTAGATGTTGACGCTGATCTCGTCGAAGTACGACAGTCCGGCCCTTTCCCGAATGCGCGTCTGCGTGTCTTCCGACATGCCCATCGGAACATCAAGTGTTCGTGCGATCAGATTCGCGCGTTCGCGATGGTCGGGATGATGGTGGGTCAGAAAGATTTCATGGATGCCGAAACGGTTGGCGACAGCAACCAGCTTTTCCATCTCGGCATCGTCTGCCGGAGAAGGATCGACCAGCACGCGATGCGACTGCAGATCACCCAGCAGAAAGCAGTTGGTATGTTGGGCCGGCGGGATGGTGTTTGAACGCACCAGGATCTGTCGCACGCCAGCGACCGATTCGATCAGCGGCAATTCGTAAGTCTGGCGGGTTTCGAAGTGCAGGCCGGGAATTTGATCGGCATTGATGTCCGACCCCAGCGCTCGCAGCACCGCAACCGTCGGCGGTGCCGAAATCATGCGTCCGTTCTGATAGTGCTCCAGCCACTCGCTCGGTGGTGCCCAGCTGAATTCGGCAATTTCATGCGCGTCCGCGGTAATGTCAGGACGTTCGGCCAGCCCGATCAGGAAGAAATGCGTGTTGAAGCGGACCGGCGCCGGTGCCGGCGTCAATGCAATGCCGAGATCGCGTAGCGTGAGGACGCCCCCTTTCTCATGCAGCGCCACCAGGTCCAGTGCGATTTCCTCCTGCAGTTCGCGGATCAGCGCGCGCAGCAGGCGACTGTCGAATGCCTGCCAGGCTGGAGGCAGATCGGGGCCGGAGGCGTCTTCGGCATCGACTTTGCCACCCGGAAAGGCGCTATAGCCCGGAAACGCGCGCAGAAAACCCTGGCGCTTCAGCACCATGACATGGCCACGGTGCACGAGCACCGCGGTGACAGCGTCGACGATTCGACTCATGGCAACCGGTTCGCAGGTGAAGTAGGGGCGGAGACTAGGCCAAAGCACGCCGCAGTGACTGAGTGGCAGGCCGCATCGAAGCCGAAGCCGGCATCGGCTTCGGCAGGATGACTTACTTGTCCTCGCGCGGTGCGATCCGCTTGATCGAGACCTTTTCTCCGGCGTAGGTCACTTCGATCACGTTCTTCGAGCCGTTCCAGGTTTCGGTCGAGACCGTGAAATTGCCGATGCCGCCGCCGCTGACGTCGTCCGGCTTGCCGAGAATGGCGTGCACTTCGTCCGGCGACATCCCGGATTTGACCTTTTCATAGTTGGCTGGCGTGGCCTTGCTGCAGGCGCTGAGCAGCAGCAGGGCACTGCCGACGAGAAGCACGATCGTTTTTTTCATGGAATGGTTTTCCAGTGCGGGGCAGGAAGTTCCTGCGAATGGTAGGTGAACTCGGCCCTTTCGGCGCGAACGTCAGCGGCGATTGCCCAATATTGCGGGCTAATACAGATCGAATGCGTCGAGCAGGACGTGCGTGGCTTCGATCACGCGCACCACCTGATTGTCGATGCGCACGGTCATCACGCCGTTGGGTTGCGGCGGCAACCGCCGGAGGATGCTGGACGGCAGCGGTTCGTGATAGCGCCAGACGTCGGACGGGACCACTTCGCCGCGGGCCATCTTTTTCTGCCATCCTGGCGGAAGGCCTTTGCCGCTGGCGAGGCGCTTTTCCATGCCCTTGTTCAGCTTCTTTTCCTTTGCCTTGCCGTGATCTGCCCGTTCTTCACGGTAGAAGTCACGAAGGACGGCACGCTCCTGATCGGAGATGGTGACGCGACCGTGAGTATCGATTGTGACGGATCCCGCGCTGGCGGGGACGGTGGTGAGGAGTGACGTTGCCAGCGCCAACGCACTCCATACAACGGCCTTTCTCATGATGACGGTCTCCCAACGCAAGCGGTAT
>JBFFJL010000443.1:0-3255 GCA_041555955.1 Nevskiaceae bacterium | reverse complement strand
GTGATCGTCGATCAGCGCCGGCAGCAGGCGCTGCAGCCGCGAGGGCTTGAGTTTGCGATTCCAGGGTGGCGACAGCTCACGCGGCCGGCGCAGTTCGGCAACCAGCTCCTGGACGAAGTCAGGCGACGCGCCGTTGGGCACGGAGAAAATCTGCAGACCGGCGACATGTGCAAGCATCGACGGCGACTCCAGATGCAGGAACATCGCGTCCATCGGGGACAGCATTCGGCTCACGGAGCAAAACCTTCACGGCAAAATTGACCCGGGTATTGTCTGCTCCGGGCGCGCGGCGAACTTGTCATTTACCGACTTCACCTTGTCATTGTCGGACACGCCGACTACGCCCGGAGATACGCTGGCGGGGAGTTCTCAATCCAGTGCCGGAGCCTTAAGGTGTCGCACCAGAACGAGGAGCCGAACTGCGGGTGAGCGAGCACCGGATTCCCATTATCTACAGCCGCATCATCGCCTCGGCGGTGGGCAGGAAGGCGGCCGAGCTGCGTCCCGCGTTACCGATCGGGCTGCCTTCGCAAGCCGACGGCTATATGTCCGGCGCCCAGTACGAGGCCCTACTGCGCACCGCGCACAAGCTCTCCGCTGACCCGCTGATCGCACTGAAGGCCGGCGCCAACATTCCGTTCAGTGTGCATGGACCGCTGGGCATTGCCGCGATGTCGAGCGCAACGCTGGGCGATGCCTTGTCGGTGATCATGCGGTACGCCGCTTTGCGCAGCCCGTTCTGCACGATGGAGTTCGTCGACGAAGGCGATACCGTCGCCTTCTCGTTCCTTATGGACGCGAGTCTTCACGATCAGACCGATGCCGCACTGGACTTCATCCTGTCGACGATCGGCTGTTCGATCGCGAGCCTGATCGCCGAGCCGCCGACGACGTTCCGCCTGGAGCTCAAACGCAGGAAGCCCGCGCACGCGCGTGAGTACGCGCGCGTTCTGGGCTGCGATGTGGTGTTCGGTGCGTCGCGCAATGCCTACGTGATCAGCAAAGACAGCCTGGACACGCCGCTGCTCGGCGCCAATCCCGAGGAATACGCCAAGGCGCTGGAGCGCCTGCGCAGCATGCACCTGCCGCAGGCACGCCAGCCGCAGCTGCGCGAGCGGGTGATCAATGTATTCGTGAACCGCAGCGGGCATCTGTGTTCGCTGAGCGAGTGCGCACGTTCGCTCGAGCTGTCGACGCGAACCCTGCAGCGCCGGTTGAGCGCCGAAAGCCTGTCGTTCGAGTCTCTCCGCGACGCCTGGCTGAGCGAGCAGGCGCTGGACCTGCTGATGCGCGAACGCCTGTCGGTGGAGGTTACCGCGATGCTGTTGGGCTACAGCGAGATCGCCAACTTCCGCCGCTCGTTCCGGCGCTGGCATGGCGTCGCCCCGGCCGCCTATCGGGCACGCCAACCCCAGGCCAGCGGTCGCACGTACCGCTAGCGCAGGCTCGCGTCGGCCAGTGGCGCCATATGACCCCACTATGGCGCAATATGACCTTCTGCTACGCCTGCTGATTTCTGACACTGGCGGCATACGATTTCTATAAGAGGAGAATCCCGATGGGATCCGCACATCTGTATGCGCTGCGCTCGCCGTCCGTGGTGGTGATCGGCGCCGGCATGACCGGCATTCTGCTGGCGATCAAGCTGCGCGAAGCCGGCGTGACCAATCTGACGATTCTGGAAAAGGCGGATCGCCTCGGCGGCACCTGGCGCGAGAACACCTACCCCGGCGTCGCCTGCGATATTCCGGCGCACATGTACACCTACTCGTTCGAGCCCAACCCCGAGTGGAGCCATCGCTTCGCCCATGGCGACGAGATCCAGGAATACTTTGAGCGCGTGGGCCGCAAGTACGGTGTGACCCACTCGATCCACTTCAATGAAGCGGTGACCAGTTGCGTGTATGACGCCGGCAAGTGGACCGTCAAGACCAGCAAGGGTCGTCTGGTTGTCGCCGATTTCGTCATCAACAGCACCGGCATCCTGCACCACCCGGCTAAACCGGACATCAAGGGCATCGAATCGTTCGGCGGCGCCATGTTTCACACCGCCGAATGGGATCATAAGGTCGACCTTCGCGGTAAGCGGGTCGGCATCATCGGCACCGGTTCGACCGCGGCACAGGTGATACCGGAGGTCGCAAAGATCGCCGGAAAGCTGTCGGTGTTCCAGCGCACGCCGCAGTGGCTGCTGCCGCTGGGCAACAAGGACGTTTCCGAACGGGAAAAGGAGAAGCTGCGCAAGAACCCGATCAAACTGCTGCGGCTGCGCAAGTTCTACATGTGGGCCATCAGCCAGCTGCTGACCAAGGCAGTGACCGGACACAAGCTGCAGAATCTGCTGTTCAGCGCCATCTGCAAACTGAATCTGAAACTGAGCGTGCGCGACCGCGTGCTACGCGCGAAGCTGACGCCCAACTACACCGTCGGCTGCAAACGCATCATCGTCAACACCACGTTCTATCCGGCAATCCAGCGCGACAATGTCGAACTGGTCGTTGACCGCATCGATTCCATCAACCCCACGGGGATCAAGACCCGCGACGGCAGGCAGCATGATCTGGACGTACTGATCCTCTCCACCGGCTTCAATCCGGTCGCGTACATGCGGCCGATGGAAGTGATCGGACGCGACGGTCTGCACATCAACGACGCCTGGAAGGACAAGATCCGTACCTATCGCTCGCTGTGCATGCCGGGATTCCCGAACAACTTCCTGATGCTCGGACCGAACTCGCCGATCGGCAACTACTCGGTGATCGAAATGAGCGAAGTCCAGTGCCACTACCTGCTGCAGATCATCGAACGCTGGCGCCGTGCCGAATTCGATGCGATCGAGGTGACTGAAGAAGCCACCCGGCGCTTTGCCGACACCATCAAGGCCGGCATGAGCAAGACGGTCTGGGTCGGCGGCTGCCAGAGCTGGTACCTGGACGGCGACGGCGACCCGATCCTGTGGCCGTACACTTGGGAGCGCTGGGAGCGCGAAATGGCTGCACCTGCGATGGCCGACTTCACCACGCAGAAGTTCGCCACCGGCGGCAGCGTGACCGTACCCGACGAACGCGCGGCGTCATGATGGACGGCACGGTGCCGGCCGATTGAAACAACCCTGAATGCGGGGCTGTCGGCTGCGCAGGCAACGCAGGCAACGTGGCTCACCGTAAACGGAGGCCTGCGCTGGTTCTAACGCTCCAGCAGCAGAACCAGCGCACGCAACCTGACTTCCCGCCCGGCAGACCAACTGCTCACGGC